>DASXJE010000268.1 GCA_036497565.1 Mycobacteriales bacterium | reverse complement strand
GACGCGGGCGGGGCTGTCGGTGCTGCGCCACGGAGGCAACGCCGCGGACGCCGCCGTCGCGGTCGCCTCCACGCTGGGCGTCACCGATCCCTACGTCGCCGGCATCGGCGGCGGTGGCTACTTCGCCTATTACGACGCCCGCACGCACCAGGTGTCGACCATCGACGGCCGGGAGACCACGCCGATGCGGGACAACTCGCATCTGTTCATCGACCCGTCGACGGGCAAGCCGATGACCTTCTCCGACGCCGTGACCAGCGGTCTGTCGGTCGGCGTACCCGGCACCTTGATGACCTGGCAGCAGGCATTGCGCCGTTGGGGCACCCGCAGCCTCGGCGAGCTGCTCCGGCCGGCCGAGCAGGTCGCCGACCGAGGATTCACGGTCACCCCGACGCTGCGCGAGGAGACCCGCGAGAACGCCAGCCGTTTCGCGCAGTTCACCCCGACCAGCAAGCTGTTCCTGCCGGGCGGCAACCTGCCCGCGGTCGGATCGACCTTCCGCAACCCCGAGCTCGCCGCGACCTACCGCGAGATCGCCCGACATGGCGTCGGCGCTCTCTACGGCGGGCCGCTCGGCCGCGACATCGTCTCAACCGACCACCATCTGCCGCTCGCACCGGGCGCGACGATCCACCCGCGCGCCGGGTTGATGCAGCTGGGCGATCTGGCGCGCTACCGGGCGCCGTACCAGGCTCCGACCCACGTCAACTACCGCGGCCTGGACGTCTACGGCATGGGGCCGTCCTCCAGCGGCGGCTCCACGACCGGTGAAGCGCTGAACATCCTCGGCACCTTCAACCTGCGCGGAATGAGCAGGGTCGAGGCGCTGCACCACTACCTGGAGGCGAGCCGGCTCGCCTTCGCCGACCGCAATCGCTACGTCGGCGACACCGCCTACGTGAAGGTCCCGCTGAAGCAACTGCTGTCCACGCAGTTCGCCCGCCAGCGCGCCTGCCTGATCGACCCGGACCACGCGCTGACCAGCCCGGTGGCACCCGGCGATCCGTTCGCCACCGGCGGCGGCTGCGCGGCCGGCACGAGCCACGCCCGCCAGCCCGACGAGGGCACCAACACCAATCACTTCGTCGTCTCCGACAGGTGGGGTGACGTGGTCTCCTACACCAACACCATCGAGGAGCTCGGCGGCAGCGGCATCGTCGTCCCCGGTCGCGGTTTCCTGCTCAACAACGAGCTCACCGACTTCGACTTCACCCCGCTGCAGCCCGGCGTACCCGACCCCAACCTGCCTGCTCCCGGCAAGCAGCCCCGGTCGAGTATGTCGCCGACGATCGTGCTGAAGGACGGCCGGCCGTATCTCGCCGTCGGCTCCCCCGGCGGTGCGTCGATCATCACCACCGTGCTGCAGATCCTGGTCAACCGGGTCGACCTCGGTATGACGCTGCCCGAGGCGATCGCGGCCCCGCGCGCCTCCCAGCGCAACTCCGCGACCACCCAGGCCGAGCCGGATTTCCTGACCGAGCCGAGCACCCCGGGACTGCAGAAGCTCGGCCAGTCGTTCGCGATCAGCGACACGTCACCGCTGGACCCGACGATCAAGATCCCGCCGACGATCGGCGCCGCGTCGGGGCTGGAATTCCTCGGCCACGGCGACGTGCTGGCCGCCGGTGAACCGGTACGCCGCGGCGGGAGCGCCGCGGGGGTCGTCCACCCGGTGCCCTGACCCGTTCCTGAGAGCGCCGCGACGCAGTGGCACGCCATCAACGCCGCGGGTGTTGAGCTTCACCGGCGTACACGCGCAGTCCTACCCGCCAGGCCTGTGGCTGTCGATCGACCGGCACGCCGCAGACCTTCAGGACCTGCTGTTCAACGAACCGTGGTTCTTCATCGAGGGTTGTCTGTGGGCGGTACTGGGCCTTGCCTGCATCGGCGCCGCCGCGCATCGGCGGTGGTGGCGATCAGCGGTGGTCGCCTGTCTCGCCCTGTCGGCGGTCGGACTGCTGAGCGGACTCGGCGTCATCGGCTCGATGCGGATCCTCTAGCGGTCGTGCTGTGCCCGGCGCTTAGGGTGTGCAGAGACCCCGCAGCTGCCGAGAGTGAGGACGCACCGATGAGCTCCACCTACGACTTCTCCGTCGCGACGCCCGACGGGGGAACGCAGTCGCTGAACGACTACAAAGGCCGCGCCCTGCTGATCGTCAACGTCGCGAGCAAGTGCGGGCTGACCCCCCAGTACGAGGGTCTCGAGGCGCTCTACCGGGACACCAAAGACAGCGGGCTGGAGGTCCTCGGCTTCCCGTGCAACCAGTTCGGCGGCCAGGAGCCGGGAACTGCCGCGGAGATCCAGGACTTCTGCACGACCAACTACGACGTCACCTTCCCGATCTTCAGCAAGATCGACGTCAACGGCCCGAACGCCGACCCGCTGTACACCTTCCTTCGCAGCGAGGCGCCCGGTGAGTCCGAGGACGGCGACATCTCCTGGAACTTCACCAAGTTCCTCATCGGCCGCGACGGCGCGGTCGTCGCCCGCTACGAACCGAAGACCACTCCCGAGGAGATCCGCGGCGACCTGGACGCCGTCCTGGTCTGATCGGCCTCGGGTCGTTAGGGGGCCCGGCTAATCTTGCCGGGTGAAGGCCTCGGCGTACGTCGACAGTGAGGTCGGCCGGCTGCGCACCGTGCTGCTGCACCGGCCGGGCGCGGAGCTGAAGCGGCTCACCCCGCGTAACAACGACCAGTTGCTCTTCGACGGCATCCCCTGGGTCGACCGGGCGCAGGCCGAGCACGACGCCTTTGCAGCGGCCCTGCGCGAGCGCGACGTCGAGGTGCTCTACGTCGCCGAGCTGCTCGAGCAGACGCTCCAGACGCCGGCCGCCCGGCAGGAGACCATCGCGGCCGTCGTCGACGACAGCCGGCTCGGCCATCGCCTCAAGGGGATCGTGGCCTCCTACCTCGCCGAACTGCATCCGGCCGACCTCGCCGACGTCCTGATCGCCGGGCTGGCCAAGCGCGAGCTGAAGACCGGGCGCGGCCTGGCCTACCGGTTGATGGACGATCACGACTTCGTCATCGACCCGCTACCCAACCTGCTCTTCACCCGAGACTCCAGCGTCTGGATCCGGGATCAGGTGGCGGCGACCAGCCCGTCGATGGCGGTCCGGCACCGCGAAGCGCTGCTGCTGCAGAGCATCTACCGTCACCACACCCGGTTCGCCGGCGTCGAGACGCTCTACTCTCCCGGGCAGGAATCGCTCGAAGGCGGCGACGTCCTGCTGCTCGGCCCGGGTGTGGTGGCCGTCGGGGTGGGCCAGCGGACCACACCGGCCGGCGTGGAGAGCCTGGCCCGGCATGCGTTCGCGGCCGGCGTGGCCCATACCGTGCTGGTGGTCCCGATCGCCCAGGATCGGGCCACCATGCACCTGGACACGGTCTGCACGATGGTCGACGTCGACGGGGTGGTCATGTACCCACCGCTGGCCGACACCCTCTCGGCGTACACCGTCACCGCCACCGACGGCGAGGAACTCGACGTCGCCGGCCCTGCGCCGTTCCTCACCGCGGCCGCCGAGGCGATGGGCATCGACGCGCTGCGGGTCATCGACACCGGCCTCGACCCGGTCACCGCGGAACGCGAGCAGTGGGACGACGGCAACAACACGCTCGCCATCGCCCCCCGACTGGCCGTGGCCTACGAGCGCAACATCGAGACCAACGCCCGGCTGGAGGCGGCCGGCGTCGAGGTGGTGCGGATCGCCGGGAGTGAGTTGGGTAGCGGGCGCGGCGGCCCGCGCTGCATGTCCTGCCCCGTACTCCGCGACCCGCTCGCCCCCTGATGCCCTCAGAGTGGCTATGGGGTCAGCGGTCGGCGACGGATCCGGCGGTGTCGGCGGCGACGGTCGACTGCTCGGTGCATGGCGTGATGATGCGGGCCCAGACCGTGGTCCCGTCGGCATCGCGCTCGACGCCCCAGTCGTCGGCGAGAGACCCGACGACGGCCAGTCCCCGCCCGGTGGTGTCCTTGGGTCCGGCACGGCGCACGTGCGGTGAGCCCTCGACGCTGCCTCCGTCGGTCACCCGCAGCTGAAGGCTGTCCTCGACGCATTCCCAGTCGATGCTTACCCCTGTCCCGGGGACCGCCCGGCCGTGCCGGACGGCGTTGCTGACGAGCTCGCTGACTACCAGCGCGACATCATCCAGGGCCGTTTCGTCGATGTGGATGGCCATGAGGTCGCTGACGATCCGCCGCCGGGCCAGCGAAGCGCTCGCAGCCGAATGCGGAACGGTCATGGCGCCCATGGGCGCCTCCTTCCGCATGATCGGGCCCCGTGTATTCCTCCTGTCTAGGGGTGTGTCCCCGCTCTCCGGTGCGGATAACCCTCAAAGCACGCGGAGTCATCGTCTTTGTGATACGCGGCTGAGCACTTCCCGCGGTCGGTTGGTCGCGATCATGTCCGACCCGAGCGCGAGGGCAAGATCCAGATCGGCCGGCTTGTCGATCGTCCACGCATAGAGCCGGTGCCCGGCCTCGTGCACCCGCCGGGCGTACTCCGGGTGGGCGCGGAGGACGTGGATGCCCGGCCCGGCGATCCCGACCCCCGGCGGCAGCGACCCGTCCCGGCGGATCTTGGGGACCTGGTTGAGCAACAAGACCTTGGGCACGGCGGGCGCCAGCAGCCGCATCCGGCGTACCCCCATGGGCGCGAAGCTCATCAGGGTCACCGCGGAGGAGGCCGGATCCAGGGGGTCGGCGAGGCCGAACCGGCGCAGCGCCGCGACCAGCTCCTGCTCGACCAGACCGGCGTACCGGTTGGGGTGCTTGGTCTCGACGTAGAGCTGCACCGGGCGGCTGGCATCGACGATCAATTCGAGGAGTTGCGGGAGCGTCAGGACGGCGGCGGGTGGCGGCGGCGGGGGTTCGGGGTCGACGAGCGCATCCGCGGACGACGGCAACTGGTCGTGCCACCGCCCGAAATCAAGGTCACCCAGCTCGTCGAGCGCGAACTCGGAGACGACTCCCCGGCCGTTGGAGGTCCGCTCGACCCGCCGGTCGTGGACGCAGACCAGGTGACCGTCGCGGGTCAGCCGCACATCGCACTCGAGCGCATCCGCACCGTCGCCGATCGCCTGCTCGTAGGCCGCGAGGGTGTGCTCGGCCACCGCGTGGGAAGACCCGCGGTGTGCCACGACCACCGGCACCGGCACGTCTCCATCGTCCCTCACCCGGTAACCGGGCGTGCAGGGGACTCGCCGACCGGTAACAGGCGAATGTCCGAATTCCGGTCCGTGCCGACTTGTCCATCCGCCGACGGTGCCGCAGGCTCGACGCGAGCGGGACCGAGTAGTGACCAACGAGGAGGCGCTGAATGCACGGGCTCATGCAGCGGTATCCACTCACCCTGCCGCCGGTCTTCGACCGGGCCGAGCGTCTCTACGCCGACAAACGCATCGTCACCGCCACCCGCAACGGCATCGAACGGACGACGTACGGCGCGTGGGCGGACGAGACCCGCCGGCTGGGCGGCGTCCTCGAGACCCTCGGTATCCCGCCCGACGGCCGGGTCGGGACCTTCGCGTGGAACACCGCCCGCCACCTCGCCCTCTACTGGGCGGTCCCGTGCACCGGCCGCATCCTGCACACCCTCAACATCCGGCTCTTCCCCGACCAGCTGAGCTACGTCGTCAACCACGCCGAGGACGACGTGATCTTCGTCGACCGCTCCCTGCTCGGCCTGCTGTGGCCGCTGGTGCCGACGTTCGACACCGTGAAGCAGTTCGTCGTGATGGACGACGGCGCCGACACCGAGATCCCGGACGACCCGCGGATCGTCGACTACACCGCGCTGGTGGAGGCGGCCGACCCGGTCGACTTCCACGTCGAGGACGAGGACCAGGCCGCCGCCATGTGCTACACGAGCGGCACCACCGGCAACCCCAAGGGCGTGCTCTACTCGCACCGCTCCAACTACCTGCATGCGCTGTGCGGCATGACGTCGGCCAACACGGCTACCAGTGAGCGCGACACCGTGCTCCCGGTCGTTCCGCTCTTCCACGCCAACGCCTGGGGCTTCGCCCAGACGCCGATCTTCGCCGGCGCGAACATCGTCATGCCGGGACCGGACCTGTCCCCGTCCGCGATCGTCACCCTGCTCGAACAGGAGCGGGTGACCATCACGGCCGGCGTACCCACCATCTGGCGAGGAATGCTCCCGCTGCTCGACGACCACGACCTGTCGTCCCTGCGGCTGGTGATCGGCGGCGGGTCGGCGGTGCCGAAGGCGCTGTCGGAGGCCTACCGGGAGAAGCTCGGGTTCCCGCTCGCCCACGCCTGGGGAATGACCGAGACCAGCCCGGTCGCATCCTTCAACCACGTCCGCAGCGCCGACCTCGACCGGCCGGAGGAGGAACTGGCCGACATCCGGGCCCGGCAGGGCACCGCTTTCGTCGGGGTGGACAGCCGGATCGTCGAGCCCGGGAGCACGGACGAACTGCCGTGGGACGACACGGCCACCGGCGAGTTGCAGGTCCGGGGCCCGTGGATCGCCGGTGCCTACTACGGCAACGACGCCGGCGACGAGTCGTTCACGCCGGACGGCTGGCTGCGTACGGGCGACGTGGCGGCGATCGACGAACACGGCAGCATCCGGCTGGTCGATCGGACCAAGGACCTGGTCAAGTCCGGTGGCGAGTGGATCAGCTCGGTCGAGCTGGAGAACATCCTGATGTCACATCCGGCCGTCGCCGAGGCCGCGGTGATCGGCGTACCGCACGAGAAGTGGCAGGAACGGCCGCTGGCCTGCGTCGTCCTTCGCCCCGGGGAGACCGCGACCAAGGAAGACCTGCTCGACCACCTTCGGCCCCGGGTCGCCAAGTGGTGGCTGCCCGACGACGTGGTCTTCATCGACGAGGTGCCGAAGACGAGCGTCGGCAAGTTCTCCAAGCGCGACCTGCGTACCCGGTTCGCCGACTATCAGCTCCCCTCAGCCCCATGATCAAGAGGGGATTCCGGCACGAAACGCCGTACGAATCCCCTCTTGATCACCGGAGCGGGGGGTGTCGGGTGGTCGTGTCCGAAACCCGCTAGTACGGCGCGGCCGGGTCGGGCAGACTCGGCGGCGTGGACAACGACTTCGACCAGCTCTACCGGGCGATCGAGAGCCGGGACCGCCGCTTCGACGGCCGGTTCGTCATCGCGGTCACCTCGACCGGCATCTACTGCCGGCCGAGCTGCCCGGCGCAGACACCCAAGCGCGCGAACGTCCGCTTCTACCCGCTGCCGGCCGCGGCGCAGGCCGCCGGCTTCCGGGCCTGCAAGCGGTGCCGCCCGCAGGCCAGTCCCGGTTCGCCGGAATGGGACGTGCGCGCCGACCTCACCGCCCGTGCGCTGCGGCTGATCGCCGAAGGGGCCGTGGACACCGACGGTGTCGGTGGGCTGGCCCAACGGCTCGCGGTGAGCGAACGGCACCTGCACCGCCAGCTGGTCGGTGAGGTCGGTGCCGGGCCGCTGATGCTGGCCCGCACCCGGCGGGCCCAGACCGCGCGGCTGCTCGTCGAGTCGACCGACCTGCCGCTCACCGACATCGCCTTCACCGCCGGCTACGCGAGCGTGCGGCAGTTCAACGACAGCATCCGGGAGGCGTTCGGATGTACGCCGAGCGCGCTGCGGGCCGGCGCGTCCGCACGGTCCGCGCCGGCCGGCACCGGTGCCATCGTGTTGCGGCTCGCCCTCCGCCGGCCGTACGACGCCGTTTCGCTGCTCGGCTGGCTGAAGTCCCGTGCCGTGGCCGGGATCGAGCAGGTCGACGACACCTCCTACCGCCGGACGATCCGGCTGCCCCGCACCAGCGGTGTCCTCGAGCTGGTGCCCGACGGCGATCACCTGACGATGCGGCTGGCCGTCGACGAGCTGGTGGACCTCACCGCCGCCGTCGCGCGCGCCCGCGCGCTGGCCGACCTCGACGCCGACCCGGACGCGGTCGGCTTGGTGCTCCGCGCCGACCCGCTGCTCCGGCCGCTGGTCGACGCCCGGCCCGGCCTGCGCGTGCCGGGTCACGTCGACGGGTTCGAGCTGGCCTGCCGCGCCGTACTCGGCCAGCAGATCTCGGTGGCCGGCGCGCGCACCATGACCGGCCGGTTGGTCGCCGCACTCGGCGATCCCCTCCCCGAGCCGGCCGGCCCCCTCACGCATCTGTTCCCGACCGCAGCCGCCATCGCCGACGCCGACTTCGCGGGCGTCGGGCTCACCGGTGCGCGGCAGCGCACGCTGCGTGCGGTGGGCGCCGCCGTCGCGACGGGCGACCTGCGCCTCGATCGCGGCGCCGACCGCGCCCGGACCGAGACGCAGCTGCTCGACCTGCCCGGGGTGGGACCGTGGACCGCGTCCTACATCGCGATGCGCGCGCTGGGTGACCCGGACGCCTTCCCGGCCGGCGACCTCGGGCTGCGCCGTACCAGCGCCGGGCTCGGCGGACCCGCCGACACCGACGCACTCGAGCTCCGTTCGCACCGCTGGCGCCCCTGGCGCGCCTACGCCGCCCAGCACCTGTGGACCCACCCGGAAGAGACCCGATGATCATCGAGACCGCCACCATGGACACACCGGCCGGCCCGCTCACCCTGATCGCCGACAACGATGCGGTGATCGCGGCCGGGTTCACGCCCGACGCGACGCCGCTGCGGGCCAGGCTGAGCTTGCGGCATCGCGCGGTCGACGTCGTCGACCGCCGTGAGCTCGGCGCCATCACCGCCGCCGTCGAGGCCTATTTCGCCGGTGACGTCCGCGCGATCGATCGGCTGCCCGTCGGTCAGCCGGGCGGCCCGTTCGTCACCGAGGCGTGGCAGGCGCTGCGCGACATCCCGGCCGGGTCGACCCTCACCTACACCCAGCTGGCCGGCCGCGCGGGACGCCCGGCGGCGGTGCGCGCCGCAGGTTCTGCGTGCGCCCGCAACCTCATCGCGCCGATCGTCCCGTGTCACCGGGCGCTGCGCTCCGACGGCTCCCTCGGCGGCTACTACTGGGGCCTGCCGGTGAAGCGCTGGCTGCTCGCCCACGAGGCCCGGCACGCCGCCTGAGCCTCAGATCACCTCGGGCGGCTCACCGGAGTCGCTGACCATCGGCCGGCCGCTCGCGGCCCAGGCCTGCATGCCGCCGGTCAGATTGACGGCCCGGTAGCCGACTCCGTTGAGGTAGGACGTGACCTGCGCCGACCGGCTACCCCGCCGGCACACGACGACGATGTCGCGGTCGGACGGGATCTCGGCAAGGCGCGACGGGACGGCGTGCATCGGGACGTGTGAGGCGCCGCTCACGTGACCGGCGCTCCACTCGTCGTCTTCGCGGACGTCGACGATCGTCGCGTCGGCCGTTACGGCGCCGACGTCGATGCTCGGGACATGTGCGGGTTTCAGCGGACTCACCAACTTCCGACTGAGCCGTCGACCTTCCGGCTGACCGGAAGGTAGGCGCGCTGGTAGGGGTATTTCGCCGCGAGCTTCTCATCGATGTCGACACCGAGGCCGGGTTCGTCACCGGGCCGCAGGTATCCGTCGGAGAAATGCCAGCCGTGCGGGAAGACCTCGTGCTGCAACTCCGTGTGGTGGGCATGCTCCTGGATCGCGGCGTTGTGCGTGGCGACGCCGAAGTGCACGGCGGCCGCCATCGTGACCGGTGAGAGATCCCCGGCGCCGTGGCAGCCGGTGCGCACGTGGTAGGGCTCGGCCAGCGCGGCGATCTTGCGCATCGAGGTAATGCCTCCGGCATGCAGGATCGCGGCCCGGATGTAGTCGATGAGCTGCTCGGTGATCAGCTGCTCGCAGTCGTAGAGGCTGTTGAAGACCTCACCGACCGCCAGTGGCGTCGTCGTGTGCTGGCGGATCAGCCGGAACGAGTCCTGCAGCTCGGCGGGCACGGCGTCCTCGAGCCAGAAGAGCTGGTGTTCCTCGAGCCGCTTGCCCAGCCAGCCGGCCTCGATGGGGGTGAGCCGGTGATGTGCGTCGTGCAGCAGATGGACGTCGAAGCCGAGCGCGTCGCGGGCCTGCGCGAACAGCTTCGGGGTGAAGCGCAGGTACTTCTCGGTCGACCAGCCCGGCTCCTCGTAGGGCAGGCCGCCGCCGTCGCGGCCCTGCTGCGCGCGCGGTACGCCGTACATCTCCTCGATCCCCGGTACGGCGCACTGCAGCCGGATGGCCTGGTAGCCCTCCTCGCGCAGCTTGTGCGCCTGGTCGATCGTGTCGTCGATGTCGCGGCCGGAGGCGTGGGCGTAGGCGAGGATGCCCGGCCGGCACTTGCCGCCGAGCAGGTTCCACACCGGGGTGTCGAGGGCCTTGCCCTTGATGTCCCAGAGCGCCATGTCGACCGCGGCGATGGCGGCCATCGTGACCGGACCGCGCCGCCAGTAGGCGCCCTTGTAGAGCAGCTGCCAGGTGTCCTCGATATTGGCCGGGTCGCGGTCGAGCAGCATCGGTACGAGATGCTCGGAGAGGTACGCCGCGACCGCGAGCTCCCGCCCGTTGAGGGTCGCGTCGCCGACGCCGTACAGCCCGTCGCTGGTCTCGATCTTCAGGGTGACGAAGTTGCGCCCGGGACTGCTGACGATGACCCGGGCCGCCGTGATCTTCACGGGTGGGATGGCCTTCCGGTGGGGGATGGAGGGGACTCATTGCTGCGCAGGTGCGGCAGCCGATCGCGCCACGTGTGGATCGCCGTGAAGCCGAGGAGCTCGGCGGCCTTGGCGGTGGACCAGGCCGGCGTGGAGCCGGGCAGCGGCGCGCGAAGCTCGGTCGTGGGGTGGTAGGTGGCGATCAGCTCCTCGGTGGGGATCTCCGAGAGGGTGTCCGGGGCCACGACGTTGAGGACGTCGAAGCCGAGCCCGGGCGTCTCGATGGCGAGCGCGGCCGCCGCCGCGACGTCCTCGGGCAGCGCGTAGCTCCACAGATCGCGCATCGGCGCCCGCTCGGCCGGGTCGGACCGCACAGCGGTGACGGCCTGCGCCAACCGCGGGCCGTACGGAATCCACGGGAACCGCAGGGCCGTGACCGCCATGCCGCTCTGCCGGTGGATCGACGCACCGATCCGCTCGGCCACCTCCTTGGACAGGCCGTAGTGGTCGGCCGGGCGGAGCGGGTGCTCTTCGTCGATGGGGGCGTAGAGCGGGGAGAACGTCGGCTCCGCCCAGGCCATGCCCAGCGCCGATGCGCTCGAAGCGATGACCGCCCGCTCGATCCCGACGTCCGCGGCGGCCTGCAGCACGGCGAATGTGGACAGGGCGTTGTTGCCGAAGACCACGTCGGGCTCGGCCCGCCGGGGTGAAGGGATCGCGGCGAGATGGATCAGCGCGTCGCACCCGGCGCAGGCCGCCCGCATCTGGGTCAGATCGGTGACGTCGGCGACGACGGTCGGTCGACCGTCCCCGGTGCCGCGCCGGTCGACCGCGACCAGGTCGTGGCCGCGGCTCAGGAGTTCGGCGGTGACGTGGCTCCCCAGCCCGCCGGCGGCGCCGGTCACGACGATCTTCATCCGGGGACCTTCATCCGGGTCATCCTGCCAAAGGCGCTCGGTGCTGCTGCCGGTGGCTCGGTGGGTCAGTGGCTCAGTGGGTGGGCTGCCAGTCCGGGCTGTAACCGGTGGTGAGGAGCTTGCGGCCGGCACCGGTCACGGTCGCCGTGAACACCCTCGGCCCGGCCGCGTCGTTCTCGAACACGATGCGGGTGCCGGTCGGGGAAAATCGCGGCTGCCCGTCATGGGCGACATGGGGAAATACGGCGCACGTGGACGGACCGGAGCACTCCACGATGTGCGGGGTGTCCGTCGGGGACCCGATCTCGGTGACCTGAGCCTGGTAGGCGATCCCCGTGCCGGACGGACTGAACGCAGGATCGGCGAAGTAGCCGTTCCCGTAAACCTCCGAGCCGATCTGGGCGACTTCGTCGATCTGCCCGCCGGTCACCTGATAGGTGAGCAGGTAGTGGTCGGAGGCGTCCGGCCAGTTGGACGAGTAGTAGGCGATGAAGCCGGTTTTCGACCACGCGATCGCTCCGTCGACGTTGCCGACCGCGACGCGGCCGTACTGCGGTTCGTCGCCGGCGTAGGTGGTCGGGGCGGCGTTGCGGGCGGCGGCCTGGACGTGGTCGAGCGTCCACGACGGCTGGAACTTGTTGATGCGGTATTCCGCGCACAAGGTGGTGCCGGGAATGCGGCACGGCCCGCCGAACGCGAGCGTCTTCCCATTCGGCGACCACGCGGGCGCGGCACCGGAGACCACCGTGTTGGTGACCCGTACCTTGCCCGTGCCGTCGGCGTTCATGAGGTCGAGGTACCGCTTGCCGGAGGCGGGTTCGTTGACGAACGCGATGCGGGTGCCATCCGGGGACCAGCGCGGCGCGTACGACCTGCCGGTCGCCGTCGTGGTCAGCTGCCGGACCCCGGTGCCGTCCGGATTGATCGTGTAGATCTGGTTGGCGCGGGCGAAGGCGACCTTGCCGTCGTGCACCGCGGGAGAGACGGCGCCCGCGGTCCCCGGGGTGACGGCGAGTGCAACAGCGAAAAGGAGACCGGTGACCACGGCGGCGACGAGCGGGCGGAACGCCGGCATGACCCTTCGGACCCCCATCCGCAAAAAGAGAAATCCCCCGAATATCTCGGGGGCTCTACGTGCTCCTCACCACCAAATCTACACGCTTCATTCTTGGCCGCTCCGCTATCAAGAACATCGCTCGAATTCAGCGACGGCCGAATATCACCGAAGAATTCGGCAGTAAAAAGGCATCGGTCCGAAAGGGGAAGTGGCAGCCGCACGGGAAAATGACCGAGGGTATGCGCCTGCTTACCGCGAGCCATCGACCATCTCGCCATCTGCTGCAGCAGGGAGCGCCCGGTGCTTGGATGAGAGGTATGGAAGACCTCGTGTTCGGCGTCCGGACGGCAGCATCTCCGCACGAGAGCGTGAAGGTCTTCATGCGTGGCGAGATTTATGCGAAGCGCTGGATGCAACGTCAAGGCGGGGTGTTGGTCTGTAAACCGTGGGCCGATCTTTTCGACTCCCAGCACCCGTGGCTCCCGGCCGGACCATCCGCAATTTCGCGACGCTCTCCCGACGGTGTTTGAGCCGCACCATTCCTTCCCGCAACCGCATGATCAAGAGGGGATTCGTACGGCGTTTTGCACCTCGATCCCCTCTTGATCTTCTGGTGGGGACGGCCGTGTCGACATCCACAGCCGGGCGATCCTGTGATGGTCCTGTGGACGCGACCCCGGCACCCGGGCGGCTCGCTTAGCGTCGTGGCGTTCGTCCGGGAGGCGCGCCATGTCCGATCACCCAACCATCCGTGTCCTACCGGATCACCTGCGTGCCCTCGGCGGCTCGGTCTCCCGGTGCGCGCAAACGGCGGCGTCGTCGGCCCGCGCCGTGCGCGGTCTGGCGGAACTCTCGACGTTCACGCCGGTCGGTCCGGCGCTGGCCGACTTCCGCATCGGCTGGTCCCGGCTGCTCGCGATCGTCGCGGACGACACGGCCCGCTGCGGGCTGGCCGTCCTCGCGGCGGCCGACGCCTGGGAGGCGCAAGAGGGTGCCCTGACCACAGCCCTGGCCAGGTCCGGCGGCCGGACCCCGGCCTGAGTGACGAGTCGTGGCCGACGATGCGGCGGCGACCGCCGCCTTCCCCTATCCACCTGACGACCCGGACGTCGTCGCGATGATCGCCGCGGCGGCCGCTGCCGCCGGATCCGACATCGCCGAACCCGCGCGTGTGCTCCACCTCGCCGCAGCCGCACCCGACCCGGGCTGGGACAGCAGCGACGGCCGCGCCGCCCTGGCCGAGCTGGCCGGGCTCGGCGCGCTCGCCGACGAGGCCGGTGATGCGCTGCTCACCGCCGGCGGCGCGCTACTCGGCTACCGCCGCGCCGTCCTGCACGCCCGCGCCGAGGTACGCCTGCTCCGCCGGTGCTACGCCGCCGCGCTCCTCGACGGTGACACCGCGACGATCGCGGGCCTGCACAGCCGGCGCCGCTGGGTCGACGTGGACCTCGCGACCGCCGCGTCCCGGACGGCGTTCGCGCTGCGCGAGACGCTGGGCCGCCTGGGCATCACTGCGCCGGTCGCGATCACGTCGGCGACCATCGACCGCCTGGCGGTCGCCCGGCTCCCGGCATGGGCGGCCGGCACCGCCGCCGCGGAGGCGGTCCAGGCCGCGCGCCGACTCGACCCCGACCGGCGGCCGCGCCTGCGGCCCGAGCAACGCGCGGCCGTCATGTCGGCGTACCAGGACCGGGCCGACGACCCGGTCTTCGCCACGACGCTGCTCGCCACGCTCGGTCCGGCCGGTTTTCGTGCCTTGCTCACGTCGGACGTCCCCGAGGTCTACGACGCCCGCGAGCAGTCGACACTCGACCGCGTCTTCGGTTTCCTCGGCTCGGCGCTCGCGGCGGCCGGCCGCGATCCCGCCGCCCTGCCGCCGGGCTGGCTCGGCGGCCTGCTGGAGGGCATCGACCGGCCCGACCAGCACGCGCTGCGGATGGGCCTCGGACTCGCGCTCCGGCACGGTCGCTACGGCAGCGCGGCGCTCGAGACCATCGTCCCGGCGATGCTGGCCGCCGACGGCGACCACGGCTACAGCATCCAGCAGCCCCGCGACGACCCGGTCGCGGGCGCGCTCCACGCCCTGTCGACCGACGGCACGGCGGCCCGGCGGGTGCTCGGGCGACCCGGGATCGTCGCCCATCTGCTCGCCCGCGCCTGGCCCGACGACGGCGGCGCGGCCCTCGGCACCGCTCTGGCTGCGACCTACGCCGCACACGACGCGACCGCCAGCCGCATCGCCGAGACCACGGTGGCCGCTGTCGGCGCCTCCTACCGGTCGATGCCGGTCGGCGTCTCGCCCGGCCTCGGGCGGCTGCTCGGTCACTACATCGACGACGTCAACCAAGGGCTGATCGACCGCTCGATCGATGCGGGCACCGAGATCGACGAGGCACCGCCGCGGCTCGGCGCAGGCCCGCACCCCCGCTTCGACCGGATCGCTCTCGCCCGGGCACTCTTCGTCACGATGCACGCCGAGCGCGGTACGGCGACCCTCTTCGCCCACCAGTTCGGCTACGCCCAGGCGCTGCTCACCGCGGTCCGCGGCGACGGCCGGGCCGGCCCGGCCCGGCCGCTCGCCAAGAACTACGGCCGGCTGTCGGCACTGCACCAGATGGCGCTGACCGATGCAGCGCGACGTGCCGACATCGACGAGCAGGCCCGCCTGCGCAACCGGACGGTGTGGCTCCACCTGGCCCAGATCGCCGTCGGCATGATCCCGGGCCCCGACGTCGGGGTCGTCATCGGAGCGGCGCGGGGGTTCGCGGTCTCACGGGCCGCCGATGCTTTGCTGTCGCGCTACTACACCCACCCGCTCGCCACGCACGCCGCCGCCCGCCGGACTGAAAGCCGCGCCATCGGTGCCGCCGAGGAGCGGGCCTCGAAACTGCTCGTGCACCGCCTGCTGGAGCAGACCGCGGCCGGCAGCGCGATCGGCAGGACGCTCGGGCCGGCCGAGGTCAGTGACGCCTTCCAGGCCGGGCAGCGCGACGCCGATGAGTATCTGCTCCCCGACGCGGCCGGTTCCGGCGGATAACGTCAAGATCCCGGAAGATTCAGCGATCGTAGGTCCGTAAGTTTCTTCTCAAGCTGCCCGGGGCCCCCCGGGCCACAGAGGAGGAACTCGACATGACCGAGCGCACCCTAGGGGTAGGCGTCATCGGTGCCGGCGGCATTTCGCGCTTCGCCCATCTGCCCAACCTCAAACGGAATCCCCGAGTCGACCTCGTGGCCGTCGCCGACATCGACCCGGCGAAGGCCAAGCAGGCCGCCGACGATTTCGACATCGCGCACTCCTACGGCAGCTACCAGGAACTCCTCGACGACCCCAAGGTCGAAGCGGTCACCGTGACCACCTGGCCGACGGCGCATGCCGAGCCGGTCATCGCCGCGGCGAAGGCGGGCAAGCACATCCTGTGCGAGAAGCCGATCGCCCCGACGCTCGCCGAGGCCGACGCCATGGTCGACGCGGCCGAGCAGGCCGGCGTGAAGTTCGCGATGGGTTACCAGCACCGGTTCGGCACCGGCCTCCCGCTCGTCCGGCGGCTGATCGACGAGGGTGTCGTCGGGCGCCCGATGGGCATGACGCAGGTCGGCCTCGGGCCGTCCGCCCACCGCGTGCCGTGGTTCCTGAAGAAGGAACTCGCCGGCGGCGGCGTACTCATGGACTGGGGGATCTACACGGCGCACACGATCCTGTGGCTGATGGGCCCGGTCGAGAGCGTCTATGCCACCAGCGCCATCTTCCGGCCGGACGTCCAGGTCGGCGACGAGCTGCTTACCGACGTCGACGTCGAGGACACCGTCATGGCGACCATGCGGTTCCGCAGCGGCGCGATGGGTTCCTGGTACGCCGCATGGGCGGTGGCGGCCGGTCACCACTCCATGTCCATCGACGGTTCCGAGGGGTCGATCCTGACCCGCCGCGAGTCGCCGGGGATCCACGTCTTCAGCAACACCTTCGGCGAGCCGGCGCACGTGCGCGGGTGGCGGCACATCACCACCGTCGAGCCGCATCTGAGCGAGCTCCACTACCGGAAGCTGGCACACCTCGTCGACGCCGTACTCGACGATCAGCCCCTGCAGCTCACCGGGGCCGACGGGCGCGATGCGCTCGCACTCGTCGACGCGGTCTACCGGTCGGCCGACAGCGGCCAGCCCGTCGACCTGTCCCGCGAGCGAGCCGGCAGCGGCATCAGCGCCGCATAGCAACCCTCGTCCGACCGATCCGTGAGGAGAACCCTGAGCATGGCCACATCATCCCGTCGAATCCGCCTCGCCTTCGTCGGCGGTGAGCACCTGCACTTCAAAGGTCTGCTCGAATCGGCGCTGAAGAGCCCGACCACCGAGGTCGCCGGCATCTCGATAGCCGACCAGGAACTGCGCGAGTTCTTCATGAAGGAATATCCGGACGTCGCCGCCTTCAGCACGTCGGACGAGCTCTACGACAAGGCACGACCTGAGGCGATCGTGACGTGCGCCGACAACCGGCGGGCCGCCGAGGTCGTCGCCGACGCGGCCGTGCGCGGCGTCCACGTCATGAAGGAGAAGCCCATGGCGGCCGACGTGGCGCTCGCCGAGCAGATGGCGACGACGGCGGCCCGCCACGGCGTTCGGCTGATGGTGAACTGGCCGACCAACTGGCGGGGCGGCATCCACACCGCCAAGAAGCTGGTCGACCGGGGCGAGATCGGACGGGTGCTCGGGATCTATCACCGCGCCGGTCACGGCGGTCCCCCGCAGGACTTCGCCTCACGCGGCCCGATCAGCCGGGTCGGCTGGGGCTGGCTCATCGACCGGGAGACCAACGGCGGAGGCGCCGCCGTGGACTTCTGCTCCTACGGCGCCGCGATGTCGAGGTGGTTCATGGGGCAACCCAGCCATGTCGTCGCGCACGGCGGACGGTACTCCAAGGACTTCTTCACCGTCGAAGACACCGGAACGATGATCCTCGGCTATCCGCGCGGGCACACAGTGGTGGAGGGCAGCTGGACTCAGCCGGCCGTGCCCGTACGCATGCCGACCGTGATCTACGGCGAGGACGGCGCGATCGCGCTCACCGGCCCCGACGAGGTCAGCGTGGCCAACAGGGGGACGTCCGGCGAGCGGGTGTCCACAGAGGCGCAGACGATCGTGGCGGAGCCGCTGCCCGCGCACTACGCGTCCGGACCCGACTACTTCACCTACTCGCTCCTGAACGACGAGCCGTTCGAGGGGATGGTCTCGCCGCAGCTGGCCCGGGACACCCAGGAGATACTGGACGCGGGACTGGCGTCGATGGCGAGCGGCCGGCAGATCGGTCTGCCGCTCGCGACCTTCGCCGACTGACACCGCACACATCGCGCACACCGAGCAGGAGCACTGATGCTGAACCCCCAGGTCACACCCGGACCGTTCACCGAGCTCGACAAGTTCGTCTTCGAATCCTGGGGGTACTTCGTGATCCCCGGCGTACTCTCCGCCGACGAGGCGGCGGAGTGCTACGAGGCGTCCGAGCGGCTGCACAAGGATCGCGACCGCGCATTCGGCCAGCTGGGACGGGGCTACGAGACAGAGCCGAGCCTGGAGCGCCTCATCGACCACCCTGCCGTCCTGCCCAAGGTGCGCGGACTGTACGGCGACCGCTTCCTGCTGCAGGCCAGTTGGAACACGATGCAGCCGGCGCACGCGGGCGTCGGCGGGTGGCACCAGGACGGGTCGAGCGCCTACAACTTCAACCAGGTCGGCTACCCGGTGCCGCTCATCCAGCTGCGGGCGTCGTTCCTGCTCACCGATCAGACCGAGCCCGGCATGGGCAACATGGAGCTCATCCCGGGAAGCCACCGCAGCCAGGTCGCGCTTCCGGAGGAGATCCGCCAACAGAAGGGTGATACGCCGATCGGGCACGTCATCTGTGCGACGGCGGGCTCCGTGCTCCTCTTCCACAACGGGGTGTGGCACCGCACGTTCCGGCACGACGGCGACCGGGACCGCTACACCGCGCACTACGTCTACAGCCCGCCGTGGGTCAGGGCCGCCGACCGCTTCGACAACTCTGACGACTTCCTGAAGCGCACGACACCGATGCGGCGCGCGCTGATGGGCCCGTTCGACCGGCCGGACGCGCCGTTCGGGGCGAGCTACGAGCCGTTGCCGTTCGGGTAGCCGCGGGGCGGGCGGCCCGCAGCTCAGAGCCCGTAGTGCTGGTCGATCTCGGCCTGGTAGCCGGCAACCACTCCGGAGCGGACGTCGTCGACCCGCACCGGGCCGCCCGCGAACGACGATTCCAAGATCGCGTAGGCCATCGCCAGATCGGTGATCCCCTCGTCGGCACTCGCCTCCATCTGCGATCCCGTCGCGATGGCGCGCGTGAAGTCGAGTAGTTCGAGGCCGAAGGCATCGGTGAGGCCGCCGGGAAAGAGCGTCTCCTGCAGGGACGGGGGCGCCTTGGCCGTGAGCAGTTCGGTCGCGTTGCCGATCGGGCCGGTGTCACCGGACACCTCGGCGCCCTTGATGGAGCCCGCGTCGCCGTAGATCACCGGGCTGGCGTCGAGTCCGGACCGCTCGCCACGCCCGGCCCAGCTCGAAAAGGTGCTGCCGACGGCTCCGCCGGCGAAGCGGAACTGCGCGAGGTAGAGGTCTTCGAGTTCGTTCACCACCGTCGCGGTCGGGTCGTCGTCGCGGCGGACCGGCTCGAGGATCTTGGTGAGCGCGCTGATCTCCTCGATCGGCCCCATGAGGTAGCGGATCTGGTGCATGAGGTGGACGCCGTGGTCGAGGGCGGGGCCGCCGCCGCCCTCGATCTTGCGGTGCCGCCAGGAGGTGTGCGCGACGATCCGGTCCGGCGCCCATTCGCCGCCGACGCCTCCGGACAGCCACAGCTGGGGCGTGCCCACCAGCCCCTCGTCGAGGACCCAGCGCAGCGCCCGGGTCCGAGTCGAGTAGCGGATGTTTTCGGCGACGCCGGCGACCAGCCCTCGGCGCCTTGCCTCGGCGGCGATGGCGTGCCCCGCCCGCACCGAGATGGCGAACGGCTTCTCGAGGAGCACGTGCTTACCGGCGGACAGCGCGGCGAGTGCGATCTCGTGGTGCAGGCCGACGGGCGCGAGCACCAGTACGGCGTCGACGACGTCGGCGTCGAGCATGCTCCGCCAGTCGTCGAAGACCTCGGGGAGCACGTCTGGGTGGAGGTCACTCACGTAACGGTGCGGGGCGCCGAGCGGATCCATCTCATTGCTCGATGCCGGGCTGCGCGGCGGAGGTCCCTCGCCCCGTAGCCGGAACATGACGGCGTCGTCAATCCGGCGGGCGCACAGCGCGGTGATCCGCACGGGATCGAATCCGACCGCCTGCAGACCGGCGATCCCGCGCAGGTGCGCGGGCAGGATGCGGGCGCAGCCGACGATTCCCAGACGGATGGGGCGATCGGTTGGTGAGATCACACTGCTTGGTGTCACAGGGCTTGATGTCACAGGGCTTGATGTCACAGGGCTCGCATTCCTAGTCGGTATTGGCGCGGTGTCTGTCCGCAGGTGGACCGGAAATGGTCGTAGAACTGGCTGACCGAGCCGAAGCCTGCGGCGAAGGCGACATCGGCCATGTTGGCCCCGGTAGCCACGAGGAGCCGCTGCGCCTCCGCGATGCGGTAGCGGGCCAGGTATTCGGTGATCGTGTGGCCGATCATCGACCGGAACAGCCGCATCGCGTACTGCGGCTGCAGACCGACCGCCTTCGCCACGTCGGTCACGCCGATCGGCTCGTGGAAATGGCTGACGATGTAACGCACCATCGAGGAGACGACCTCGAGTCCGCGCCGGCGGATGGCGACGGGAGCGGTCCTCGCCTCGCCCGTGGCCGGCGCGAGATCAGGCGCGATGCGCTGCAGCCATGCGGTGATCTCGAGCAGCATCGCCATGCGGTCCGCGCCGTCGACCGAGCCCGAGTCCACATCCCACTGGACGAACTTGCTCTCCATCGCGACCAGATCGACGTCGGCCGACAGAACCTGGCCGGCCAGGAGCCCGGCCACGAGGTGCCCGGGCAGATCGCAGGACAGCAGGAGCCCCAGCGGAACCATCACCCGGCGCAGGACCACTCCGGAGCTGCGCCGCTCCAGGTTGTGCGGATAGGTCGCCCAGAAGATCGTCATCTGGCCGGGCACGAGCGGCACCAGACGACCGAGATGGTGGTAGTGGGCGCACTCGTCGCCGTCGACGAGCACCATCTCGAGGTCGTCGTGGCAGTGCGGCGCCACCATCGCATCCGCGATCTCGCGCCAGCAACGAATCCGGAGGTAATCCGGAGCAGTCGACTCGCGGATCCCCGTCACGAATAGGAAATCATGCCCCTGTTCGCGACGAGCGTCCAGAGCAGGGCTATTTCAGCAGCCGGGACAGCCGTCGGTCGGCGAGCAGTTGACCACCGGTCTGACACGTCGGGCAGTACTGCATCGACTTGTCGGCGTAGGAGACTTCGCGCACCGTGTCGCCGCACACCGGGCACGGCAGACCGTTGCGCGCGTGTACGGCGAGCCCCGAGCGCTTCTCCGCCTTGAGCGTCGCCGCCTTCTGGCCGGCCGATCGCGCGACCGCGTCGCGCAGGGTGCTCGAGATCGCGTCGGCGAGCACGATCGTCTCGTGCTCGCTCAACTTCCCGGCCGACTTGAACGGCGACAGCCGGGCGGTGTGCAGGATCTCGTCGGAGTAGGCATTGCCGATGCCCGCGATCAGCGACTGGTCGGTGAGCACCCCCTTGAGCTGGCCACGCTGGCCGGTGAGCAGCGCGGTGAGCCGTTCGGTGGTGAGGTCCAACGCGTCGATGCCGAGCCGGGCGATACCGGGCACCTCGGCCGGGTTGCGCACGACGTAGGCGGCCAGTCCCTTCTTCGTGCCCTGCTCGGTCAGGTCGAAGCCCGAGTCGTCGTCCAGTCTGAGGCGCAGTGCCAGCGGTCCCCTCCCGGGGCGGGGCGGAGCCGGCGGCAGCTTCTCCCGCCAGTGCAGCCAGCCGCCGCGGGCGAGGTGGACGACGAGGTGCACGCCGCTCACGTCGAGATCGAGAAACTTCCCGTACCGGCCGGCTCCGGTCACCTCGAGCCCGGGGAGCGCGGACAGCGGCGGGTCGAAGGTCTTCAGCGCGCTGATCGCGACGAGGTCGGCGCTCGCGACGACCCGGCCGACCGCGCGTTCGCGCAGGAAGCCGGCGAGCGCTTCGACTTCGGGGAGTTCGGGCACCCGACCAGTGTGGCACCCGCCGGACCGATCCGCCGTAACGGAATCCGCCCGTCCCCGTCGCCGCTACAGGTCGGCCAGGGTGGCCAGGGCCGCGGTCGACAGCTCGATCCTCGCGGCGCCGATGTTCTCCTCGAGGTGGTCGATGGACGACGTACCCGGGATCGGGAGCATCGACGGTGACCGGGCGAGCAGCCAGGCCAGGGCCAGCTGCCCGGGGGTGGCGTCATAGGTGCGGGCGACGTCGGCGAGCGGCCCGTCCGGCGCGGCGAGCGACCCCACCTCGAGCGGGAACCACGGGATGAAGGCGATCTTCTCGTCGGCGCAGTAGTCGACCACCGGGTCGTGCGTCCGGTGGGCGAGGTTGTAGCGGTTCTGCACGCTGACGACCTCGACCAGATTCCGGGCCTGCTCGATCTGGGCGACGGTCACCTCGGACAGGCCGATGTGGCGGATCTTGCCCTCGCCCTGCATCTCCTTGAGTACGCCGAGCTGGTCGGCGAGCGGGACGGTCTGGTCGATGCGGTGCAGCTGGTAGAGGTCGATGCGCTCCAGCCCGAGCCGGCGCAGGCTCATCTCCACGCACTGCCGCAGATATTCGGGGCGGCCGAGCGGGTGCCACTCCTCCGGGCCGGTCCGCACCAGCCCGCCTTTTGTGGCGACGGTCACCCCGTCGTAGGGGTGCAACGCCTCCCGGATCAGGTCCTCGGCGACGGCCGGGCCGTAGGAGTCGGCGGTGTCGATGAGGTCGACGCCGCGCTCGACCGCGCGGCGCAGCACCGCCCTGGCCGATTCCGGGTCGACGGGCGGGCCCCAGATCCCTTGGCCGGTGAGGCGCATCGACCCGTAGCCGAGTCGGGTGACCGGAAGGTCACCGCCGATGGCGAAGGTCCCGCTGGACGTGGCGGGGCCGGCGGGGGTCGGAGCGTTGTCCGTGGTCACGCGGGTCCTCTTCTCGATCGGATCGAACGGGGAATCAGCCGGCCGGGCGCACGTCGACGTCGTCCGCCTTGACGAAGCCGATCCGGTGGCCGAGTTGGATCTCCAGGTACCTGTCGTGGCCGACGACGTCGGTGTGGTCGCCCGGCAGGCTGGAGTCGATGGTCTTGGCGTAGTAGTAGTCGGTGGGCACCGGCCCGGTGGTCACATAGGCCTGGCCGGGCTGGATCACGTATTGCAGTGGTACGACGTCCTGCACCGGGATCGCGGCCGGATACGCCGACGCCTCAGGATAGGCCCGACCGTAGACAGCGACCGAATCCCGGCCCGGCTTCGGTACGACGACGGCACTGGACGAGGGCACGGACGCCCGGTCGCCACCCGCGGGGTCGGCGAACCATGCCTTGACGCCGTCCCACCAGATCGCGGTCCAGCCGGGTTGCCGGTCGGCCACCACGAACTGCTGGCCGGCGCTCGCCTTGTCGCCCCAGTCGGCCGCGCAAGAGGTGCCCGGCCCGCTCGCATGCAGGGCCGGGTCGGAGACCAGCGGCGAGGTGGCGTCCGGCCCGGTGTGCAGGTAGACGAAGCTCGACGCCTGCGCCGGCACCGGGGCAGGGGGTTTGACCTCGCAGTCGGTCACGGTCTGGGTGTTGTGCGCGAAGACCGGGTCGATCGTCACCACCGGGCTGCCGGGACCCCCGGTCGGCCGGATGGGCCGGCCGAGCAGCGCCAGGTAGTGGCCCCAGTCCCAGAACGGGCCCGGGTCCCAGTGCATCCCGGCGACGGTGGCCGGGGTGGTGCCGGGCACGTTGTCGTGACCGATGATGTGCTGCCGGTCGAGCGGCACGCCGAACCGCGCGGCGAGGTAGCGGACCAGCCGGGCGGAGGAGCGGTAGAGCGGCTCGGTGAACCACTGCGCGCCCTGGACCGCGAAACCCTCCTGCTCGATGCCGATCGAGTGCACGTTCACGTACCAGTTGCCGGCCTGCCAGGCGACATCCCTGGTCGGCACCATCTGGGTCACCAGGCCGTCCGAGGACCGGATCACGTAGTGCGCGCTCACCGAGTTCGCCGGGTTGGTGAACGTGTTGAGCGTCGACGGGTAGGTCTCCTCCGTGTCGTGCAGCACGATGTGGTCGATGCGCATCGTGTGCGGCCGGTCGGCGAGGTCGTAGTTGCCGTACTTGGTCTTGTCCTGCGGATCGTTCGATTGGTACGCCGCCGGTACGACGTTGCAGCGCAGGTCGGGCGGGCATTCCGCCTTCGGTGCCGGCGCGGCGGCGCGCAGGTGCAGTCCGGCCGCGCTCCCCGTGTCCGGCCGGGCGTGCGGCTCAGCAGCGAGCGTCAGGGCCTGACCGTCGGCGGTGGTGCGGGCCGCGCCGGTACGGATCGTGGCGTAGACGTCGTCGGCGAAGGTGGTCGCCGCTGCCCGGGCCGGGGTGTCGGCGTAGGCCGCGACGGCGCCGTACCAGCCGGCGACGGTCGACGGCAGCCGTCCGTGCCCGAGCGAGCGGGCATCGTGGGCGAGCAGGGCCGCGCCGGCCCTGATGTTCGCGGCGTCATCGGTGCGGGCCGCGGATCCGGTGACCCCGGCGAGATCCGCCGCGGAGGTGAGGGTGCGGGCGGACCGCGGTACGGCGCGCCCGTCGCCCTTGGCCGTCGGTGCCGCTGCCGGGAGGTCGGTCAGGGCCATCACGCCGTAGGCTCCGGTCGTGCTCGGGGCACCGCCGTGCTCCTCCCACCGTGACTCGTTGTAGGCGACCGCGAGCAGTACTGCCGCGGGCACCCCGGTTGCGCGGGCGGCCCGGGCGAAGGCCTGCTGCCGCTCGCCGGCGGGTGGCGCGGCGGACCGCGATGCGTCGCCGGTCCGGGCGGCGGCAGGAACGGCCATGAACAGCGCGGCGGCGACCGCCAGGGTCGCCGCAGCGGCCAGGCCGACGGTGCTACGGCGGTGACGCACGCTCATCCTGCGGGCTCCGTCCCGCCCGGGCACCGGCAAGTCCCGCTGGATGGCTCGCTCTGGTTGCGCCCGGACGGCTCAGCAATCTACGCCTGATCGGAGCCGACGGAGTTCAGCACGGACGACGGATTTGCCGGAGCCGGAGGGAGCGGACTACCGCGCGAGGGCCGCCGACCGGCCTGCGGCGGTGGCGCGGATGTCCAACTCGCGGTCGACGCCGGTGAGCCGGAAGAGCCTTCGGGCCGCCGCCGTCGGACGGATCAGGGTCAGCTGACCGCCGGCCGCCCGGAGCGTCTGATGGGACCGGATCAGGACACTGAGCACCGAACAGTCCAGAAACGTCAGTGCATCGAGATCGAGCGTGATCCGCCGGTGGCCGTCACGGCGCAGCCACTCCACCGTCTCGTCGAGCAGCCGGGCGCTGGACGCGTCGAGCTCGCCGTTGACGGAGATATGGCTCTGGCCGCGGTCGTTGCGGATCTGCAGGTCGACAAGGGTCATGTCCACCGACTGCGACGTCGATGTGATCTCGGACTGCATTCTGTGGGTCCCCCGCGCCGTCGAATGTTTCTCGCGGCTGCCTGCTCAACCTCCGTCGACGCTACCCGGACACCTGGAGACGCGCAGCCGGATCACCGTGCCGGTGGGGGTGGACCGGGTCTCGACGAGATCGCAGAGTTGGTTGACCAGCCACAGACCCCGGCCGTTCTCGTCGTTGCGCAACGGGTGGACGCGGCCGGCGAGCGGCTGGTCGATCCGGCCGGCGTCGTGGATCTCACCAACCAGATCAGCCGCGTCCGGCCAGATGCGCATCCTGCCGCCACCTCCGCCGTGGCGCACGCTGTTGGTGGCGAGTTCGTCGACGGCCAGCACGAACTCGCTCGCACGGCAGTCGGAGAGGCCGAAGTCGGCGGCGATCCGATTCGCGAAGGCCCGCACCTCGCGGAGTCGGTCCAGGTCGAACTCCATCTCGAAGGGCGCGACGGGGGGCTCCGGCAGCGGCCGCTCATTGATGGCGCGCCAGCCCTCGGATCCGGTGTAGGAGCGGCTCTTCGTCGTGGTCTGGTCGCTGCTGACCACCTCGGGATGACTGGCGTAGGCCGCCGCGATCACCGACGAGTCGAGTGTCTCGAGGTCGTAGGGGCACATGAGTGTCATCGGCTCGTGGGCGCCGAAGGCCTCGTTGAGCAGTGATTCGTGTCCTTGGCACTCGGCGAGCTCGGCAGGCGTGCGACCCGCCCAGATCGGCTCGCCGATCCCGCGCGTCCGCCGGCCATCGGCGGTGGAGCCGACGAACTCGCGCCAGGCCGGGATGATCCGGGCCGGATTGCGGCCCACCTCGGTCATGTCGGCGTAGGAAACCCGGGGGTCGTGCCCGTCTACGGCCGACCGCACCAGATCGATCTTGGTGCCCGGCACCATCACCAGCACGCGCTCGTCGGCCGCTAGTCCGGCGTGGATGAAGGACGCTGCGGCGTCGCGGAATTGGTCGGATCCGGCGTAGAGGAGGGCCTCATGGCGAAAGCCGGTCGCGCGCATCGGCGCTTCCGACTGCCATACCGTGCTCACCCCGTGCCCCCCGGTCACCGCTTTCCGACACGGAGCAATGCGAAATCTGTCCGTGCTGCGGTACCGCTTCCGTTCTGCCCAATTCGGTGGAAGATAAACGGGCCACGAAAGAAATTCGCGCAGATTTCACGGATTCCACGACAGCGCGGACAAAATACTTAGGCGAGGTCAAACGCCAGCGTCGCCGGCAGAGCTCCCTCGAGTTCGAGCAACCACCGCTTCACCTCGAGTCCGCCGCCGAACCCACCGAGTCCGTCGGCCGCGACGACGCGATGACAGGGCACGACGAGCGGGATCGGGTTGGACCCCATGATCGATCCGACCCCGCGGGCGGCGTGCGCTCCGAGCTCGGCGCCGTAGGCACCGCTGCGGACCGCCAACTCGCCGTAGGTGGCGGTGGTGCCGTATCCGACGGTTTCCTGCAACGACATCAGGACCGTGCGCTGGGTCCCCGATGTCAGTGACCAGTCGACCGGCACGGTGAAGTCCGTGCGGTCGCCGCCGAGATATTCGGTCACCTCCCGGCACACCACCCGGGTCCGGTCGCGGTCGCCGATCAGGTCCGCACCCACCCGGCGCGCGGCCACCGTCAACCACCGCAGGCCGTCGCCGAAGCCGACGTAGACGACCCCGGCATCGGACGTGCCGATCGTCAGCTCCCGGATGGGGGCCGGCACAGGCAGGATCGACCAGGCGATCGAGCGGGGCGCGGGCGAGCAGGTCACGGGTATGTCGTCGAGCTCAGGCCTGGTCGGTGGACGCCGGGGTGTCGAGGCCCACCGGGCAGGAGACGCCGGTTGCGTTCACCGGGCAGTAGCCGTTGGGAACCTTGAAGAGGTACTGCTGGTGGTAGTCCTCGGCGTAGTAGAACGGGCCGGCCGGGGCGATTTCGGTCGTGATGGCGCCGTATCCGGCGTCGGCGAGCCGCTTTCCGTAGACGTCACGCGACTTCTCCGCGCTCGCCCGCTGCTCGTCGTCGGTGTAGTAGATCGCCGACCGGTACTGACTGCCGACGTCATTGCCC
>DASXJE010000267.1 GCA_036497565.1 Mycobacteriales bacterium | reverse complement strand
CGTGGCACTCGAGCCGCCGGCACGGCTGGACGCGGACTCGTTGCACCACGAGATGGTGAAGGTCTTCCGGGCGATCCGGCCCCTGGACCGCAACCGGGTGGTCTTCGGTCAGTACGAGGGGTACCGCGACGAGGTCGGGGTAGACAGGTCGTCGGTCGTGGAGACCTTTGTCGCCATGGAGCTCTATGTGGACGACTGGCGGTGGGTCGGTGTCCCCTTCTACCTGCGCACGGGCAAGGCGCTGGCCGAGAACCGGCGCACCATCACCCTGGGTTTCAGGGAACCACCGCTCAAGATGTTCCCCGGTGACGTCGACGACACCTGCAACGAGGTGGTCCTGGAGCTCACCGACGCCCCGAGAATCTATGCCGATGTCCGGGCCAAGGTGCCTGGTCCCGAACTGGAGCTCGGACGCGGCAGGATGCGGATCGATCTGGTCGAGGCTTTTCCGGGGTCGGAGCCGCTCCCGGCCTACGAGCGTCTGCTGCTCGATGTGATGCGCGGTGACTCGACACTGTTCACCAACACACAGGAGGTCGAGTTGATCTGGGCCCTGTGCGACCCGCTGCTGAACGATCCGCCGGCGCCCGAGCCCTACCAGAGGCGATCGTGGGGGCCTGAGTCGGCGCTGCGGATCCCGGGGGAGCACGGCTGGCGACTGCCGGACGGACGGCACCGAGGGGGACGAACCGGGCGGCCGTAGTCGATCACGAGGAGTCGATCACGGGGAGTCGGTCACGCGGAGTCGGTCACGTGGGCGTGGTGGGCCGGTCAACGGCCCGGGGTGAGGCGGGCAACTGGTCGAGGTCGGCGAGGAAGCGCTCGACGAGGACCCGCTTGTGCTCGTCGACGGCCAGCTCGTATCCGATCAGCTTCTCGGCCAGCTGCAGGGCCAGGTCGCCCATCTCGTGTCGCAGCTCCCGGACGACCCGCTCCCGCTGCGCGGCCAGCTGCATCTCACCGCGCTCCTGGATCCGGGCCACCTCCTCGAGGGCCTGTGCCCGCAGCTCCTCGCGGATCCGCTGGCCGTCCTGCCGAGCGGCCTCGCGAATTCTCGCCGCCTCGATGCGCGCCTCGGCCAGGGCCTGCTCGTACCGTTGTTGGGCGGCCGTCAGCCTCCGGTTCGCCTCCTCGGAGTTCTCGACCAGTTTCCGCACCATCTCCTGCCGCTCGCGCAGCGATTCCGACAGTGGTGGGACGACGAACTTCCAGAACACGAACAACATCAGCAGGAATGCCACCAGCTCGGCAAAGAACGTGCCGTTCGGCAACAGGAAGTTGTCCGCCGCCAGGTACTTCGTCATTGTTCGGTCATGCATCTCGTCGAGTCCCGCCGCCGTTGTCCGTGCGCCCGCCAGCACCCATTCTGTGGCGCTCCGACCCGCGGCGTACCGACCCGGGAGCGGGATGCGGGATCGGCCGGTTCACACCGACAGGGCGAATCGGGGCGACCCGCATCGCTCCGCCGGGTTGGTACCTCGGGCCGGAACGGGCAGCAGAATCAGCACAGTTGTCGCCAACGGTGACGAGGCTGGTCCATGCTGCTGCCCGGGAGTGACCGATGGCTGATTTCCATCTGGACCGGGAGATGGTCGACGACTTCGTCGCCGGCCGGTTGGGTCCCGGAGCCGAGGAGGTGCTCGCCGAGCAGGTGGCGCGCGTGATGCCGTTCCACTGGTCACTGCCCCATCCGGTGGCGGCGAGGCTGTCGCGGATCACGCGGCACCTGGGTGGGGAGCCCGCACTGCTCGCGTGGCTGGACCGCCACCCCGGACTGCCTCGGCTCACGGCCCGCTCGTATGCCGTGATCGCCGTACTCGATCACCTCAGCGCGAGGTCTGCCGTGGTGACCGCGCTCGGCGAGTTCCGCGCGCGGAACCCGGATCCGCCAGGCCTGGCGGCCTACCTGCCGCCGCGGACCGATCACGAGACACTCGCCAGCCTGTCCTATGCGATCGAGGCGCTGCTGGGCGACGACCGCGCCGACGACGCCGTGCGGTTGGCGGACGCGGCCGCCGCGCTCGTCCGGTCGGTGTCGCCCCGTGCCGCGGAGCTCGACCCGGACGTCGGGGACCTCGTCGCCGAACTGGAACAGGCGAGGCGGGCCATCCGCGCGGTCCGCGGCCAGGGGAGAGGGACCGGAGGAGTGACCGTGACCGAACACGAGGCGCTCACGTGGCCGGAGGTCGTGACCAATGTGCGGGCCAGTCTCGACATCGCCCGTGACGCGGTATCCGACGCACGGGTCTGGCTGTCCTCGGACTGGCAGACGCCGGTGCTGCCCAACCCCGCCACCATTGACGAGGCTCGCCGTGACGTCGAAGAAATTCTCACCGCGGTACAGAAGATGGTCGTTGAGGCCAAGGTCCGCCTGGTCGAGTCGGTCTAGGCACGCCTGCTCGCACGCGAGGGAACTGACCGGCCCCGGCACCGTGACATGAGAGCCCGGGGTGGTGGACTGCTGGCGCGCATCGTCCGAGCCATCGAGATCGGCGAGGACAGCATCCACGCGATTGTCGCGGTACTGCTCCTGGTGCTCGGGGTGGCGCTGGTCGTCGACACCGTCCACCACACCGTCGTCATCCTGGCCGGGGCCTACAACCTGCCGGTCATCGTCCTCGGCGTGCTCGACGAGACACTCCTGCTCTTCATCATTGCCGAGCTGCTGCACACGGTCGCAATCGCGCTCCGGCACCGGGGTGCACTCGACCCCGAACCCTTCCTCGTCGTGGGCCTCGTCGCCGGTATCCGGCGGGTGCTGATTCTGACCGCCGAGGCCGAGCAGTCTTTCAGGTGGAATCCAGAAGGAATCGAGCTGCTCATTCTTATGGCATTGATCCTGGTCATGGCCGTCACCACCTATGTATGGCGGAATTCTTCCGGTCCGGCGGCGAAGGATGCAGCGGCCGGGTCGACGCCCGGTGGGTAAAACAGGTAAGGCGCCCCGTTCCCAGGAGGGCCGTCCATTTGTCGACCGTTGTCCGGCACGCAACGCGGCATAGTCACGTCGGGACAGGAGACAGGGGCGTCGTTGCGCCCGGCGGTGTGATGACCCCGACTCTCTCGATCTGTCATTGTTGATGGTATTCCGGAGAATGGTGTGACGGTCGTCCGCCGGTCGGTGCGCAGTCTCACCGGTGCCACGTTCGACGGGCTGTGCACAGTGGGCGAGGAGACCAAGATGTTGAGCGCGCGGGAACGACAGGCCCTGTGGGAGATCGAGCAGCGGCTGTCGTCGGAGGACCCGGGGCTCGCGGCATTGCTGGCGAGGGACATGTCTCCCCGGCCGCCCCGACTGACCAGGTGCGCTCACGACGTCACGGTGGTGGTCGCGGCGCTCCTGGCGACGCTGTGTATGGCCCTGTCGGCGCCGGGCGCGGGGTTGGTGGCCGCATTGTTCGCCTGCGCCGTGTTCGCGATTCGGCGTGCGCGGTTCCGCAGGCCGGGCAGCCATCGTCGATGGCTGCCCCACGCCGGAGGCGCGTAGTTCGGGTCAGCCGCAATTCGGGCCGGCCGCGGCTAAGGGATCGGTGCCCGCGGCGAGAGCTGAGTGGGCGACGCGAAGGGCAACATGACAATGGCTGAGGCCGAAGCTGGTGATTGCGAAATCCAGGTGCGGACGTTCGTCGGCGGACTGGTAGGTCTGCGGGAGAGGGGAGACCCTCGAAAACCGTACCTGGTGCTTACCGCCCCTGAATGGCGATCCTTTCTTCTCCGGGTCAAGCGGGGCGAACTCGACCGGATCGGCGCCCGTGGCGAGAT
>DASXJE010000266.1 GCA_036497565.1 Mycobacteriales bacterium | reverse complement strand
ATCCGCCACAGCCGCATGTCGCGGTAGAACTGCTCGATCGGCATCTCGCGGGTGTATCCCATGCCGCCGTGGATCTGCATGACCCGGTCGACGACCCGGTTGGCCATCGTCGTCCCGGACAGCTTCGCGATCGCGCAGTCGTGCCGCGAGTCGCGGCCCTGGTCGACCGTCCAGGCCGCCTTGAGGACCAGCCAGCGGGCGGCTTCCAACTCCACCTCGGAGTCGGCGATCATCCAGCCGATCGCCTGGTTGTCGGCGATCGGCCGACCGAACGTCGTCCGGTCGGTGGCGTAGCCGATCGCCATCGACAGCAGGCGTTCACCGGCACCGATCGCCTGCGACGGAATGAGGAACCGGCCCCGGCCGATCCACTCCATCGCCAGCCGGAACCCGTCCCCGGGCTCGCCGAGCATGTTGCTGTCCGGTACCCGAACCCCGGCGAAGGACAGGGTGGCCGGGCGGGCGAGGCCCATGGTCGAGATCGGCGAGGACGTCCACCCCATCGAGCGGTCGACCAGGAACGCCGTGAAGCCGCCACGGGACCGCTTCTCCGGGTCGGTCACCGTGATGACGATGGCGAAGTCGGCGTCGTTGCCGCCGGTGATGAAGGTCTTCTCCCCGTCGATCACCCAGTCCGAGCCGTCCTGCCGCGCGGTCGTCCGGATCGCCGCCGCATCCGACCCGGCGCCCGGCTCGGTGATCGCGAAGCACGAGGTGCGCTCGCCCTCGATGGTGGGGAGCAGGTATTCCTTGGTCTGCCGGTCGTCGGCGTAATAGAGGATGTTGTCCGCCTCGCCGCCGAAGCGGAACGGCAGGAACGTTCGGCCGAGTTCCGTCGCGATCAGCGACTGGGTCACGGCATCCAGCGCACTGCCGCCGTACTCCTCGGGCGTCGACACGCCCCACAGGCCGTCTCGCCTGGCCCGTGCCTGCAGCGCCCGGATCTCGGCATGCCCGAACGTCGCCGTGCCGCCGGCGCGGACGAAGTCGGCCTCCTGCGGCATGAGTTCGGCATCGACGAACGACCGGACCGTCTCCCGGATGGCCCGCTGTTCGTCGGTGATGTCGAAGTCGACCATGTCAGCGCTGACCGCCGTTGACGTGCACCGTCTGGCCGTTGACGTAGCCCGCATCCTCGCTCGCCAGGAACGTCACGACGGCGGCCACGTCTTCGGGCTTACCGACCCGGCGGGCTGGGATCTCGGCCGCGGCCGCGGCCGCGAACTCCTCCGGGTCGGCGCCCATCCGGCGGGCCGTCGCCCGGGTCATGTCGGTGTCGATGTAGCCGGGTGCGACCGCGTTGACCGTGATCCCGAACGGTCCGAGCTCGATGGCCAGCGTCGCGGTCAGCCCGATCACGCCGGCCTTGGCCGCCGAATAGTTGGCCTGGCCGCGGTTGCCGAGTGCGGAGCGGCTGGACAGGCTGACGATCCGGCCGTACCGACGTTCGACCATGTGCTTCTGCACGGCCCGGCTCATCAGGAAGTTGCCGCGCAGGTGTACGCCGAGGACGGTGTCCCAGTCCGCGGCGCTCATCTTGAAGAGCATGTTGTCGCGCGTCACGCCGGCGTTGTTGACCAGGATGTCGATTCGCCCGAACTCCTCGGCGACCCGCGCGACCGCCGCCTCGACGGCGTCCTCGTCGGCGATGTCGACGCCCAGCGCGAGGGCCCGGCCGCCGGCCGAGGCGATGGCCTTGCTGCTCGTCTCAGCGGTGTCCGGGTCGAGGTCGAGGACGGCGACCGCCGCCCCGCCGGCGGCGAACCGGGCGGCGATCGCGGCGCCGATCCCGCGCCCTCCCCCGGTGACGACGGCGACGCGGTCGGTGAATGACTCCATGCGGCTGCTCCCACCAGGTGCTCACGGGCTCGTCAGTGCCGGCCAGTGTACGGCGGCGTCCCGGCGGCCCCGATGGCCGCGCAAGGGCCCGCGGCGAGCTCAGTGGAAGGCCCTCAGTGGAAGGCCGTCAGTGGAAGGCCCTCAGTGAAAGGCGTCGAGCCCGGTCAGCGCCTTACCGAGCACCAGGGTGTGTACCTCGCTGCTGCCCTCGTAGGTGATCACGCTCTCGAGGTTGTTGGCGTGCCGCAGCACCGGATACTCCAAGGAGATGCCGTTGGCGCCGAGGATGGTGCGGCACTCGCGGGCGATGTTCAGCGCCTCGCGGGCGTTGTTGAGCTTGCCGGCACTGACCATCTCCGAGCGCAGGCGTCCGGAGTCCTTCAGGTGCGCGAGATGCAGCGCCAGCAGGTATCCCTTGTCCAGCTCGAGGGTGAGGTCGGCGAGCTTGCGCTGGGTGAGCTGGTAGCCGGCGATGGGGCGGTCGAACTGCACCCGGCTGCAGGCGTAGTCGATCGTCGTCTCCAGACAGTCGCGGGCCGCACCGAGCGCGCCGAAGACGATGCCGAAACGCGCCTCGTCCAGGCAGGCCAGTGGGCCACGCATCCCTTTCGCCTCCGGCAGCACCGCGTCGGCGGGTAGCCGGACCCCGTCCAGGACGAGTTCGCTGGTCACCGATGCCCGCAGCGAGAGCTTGTGCTTGATCTCGTGCGCCGAGAAGCCCGGGGTGTCGGTCGGTACGACGAAACCCCGGATCCCGGCATCGGTGCGCGCCCACACGATCGCGACGTCGGCGGCCGACCCGTTGGTGATCCAGGCCTTGGTGCCGTCCAGCACCCAGTCGCCACCGTCGGACCGGGCCCGGGTGCGCATCCCGGCCGGGTTGGAGCCGTAGTCGGGCTCGGTCAGACCGAAGCAGCCGATCGCCTCGCCGGTGACCATCGGGGGCAGCCAGCGTTCCTTCTGCTCGTCGCTGCCCCAGCGCCACAGGGCGAACATCGCCAGCGATCCCTGTACCGAGACGAACGAGCGGATTCCGGAGTCGGCGGACTCCAGCTCCATGCACGCCAGGCCGTAGGAGAGGGAGTCCAGGCCGGCACAGCCATAACCGGTCAGATGCATCCCGAACAGGCCCAGCGAGCCGAAGGCCTTGGCTAGCTCGCGGACCGGCAGCTCGCCGCGCTCGAACCACCCGGCGATGTTCGGCCGTACGGCGTCGGCGAGCAGGGCGCGCACCCCGTCGCGCACGGCGCGTTGGGCGTCGTCGAGCTCATCCTCCAGCCGGAGTAGCTGGAGCGGTCCGGTGCGTGCCTGTGGGTCGGTCACCTGGCGATCATCTCGCGCCGGGCCCGGCCGTGGGCAGGCGACGCCGGATCAACCGCGCCGTCCGGCCGAGCGTGGCGCGCCGGACTGCCTGTGGCCGGTCTGCGGACGCCGTCGCCGGCCGCGCGGCGAACCCTGCCCATGGTCGCGGGGCGACTGCTGGCGATTGTCGCGAGGCGACTGCTGGCGATTGTCGCGAGGCGACTGCTGGCGATGGTCGCGCGCCGACCGTGGCCGGCGGTCGCCGCGGGCGGGCGCCGGCTGGGCCGAGCGCTCGCCGGCGACCGTGATCCCGGCCCGGGCGAGCATCGCGTCCACCTCGCGCCGCTCGTCCGGCAGCGCGAGGGTGATGACCGCGCCGCTCGCGCCGGCCCGACCGGTGCGGCCCGAACGGTGCACGAACGCCTTCGGGTCCGACGGCGGGTCGACGTGCACGACGACGTCGACGTTGGAGATGTCGAGTCCGCGGGCGGCGACGTCGGTGGCGACAAGGACCCGGGTCCGGCCCGCGCCGAAGGCGGCGAGCGCGCGGGTGCGCGCGGACTGGGTGAGTCCGCCGTGCAACGGCTTCACGGGGAGGGAGGGTGTGCTGAGCTGGCGGGCCAGCCGGTCTGCGCCTCTCTTGGTACGGACGAAGAGCAGCGTGCGCTCCGCGGTCGCCGCGAGCTCGGCCACGGCGGCTGTCTTGGCGGCGCGGTCGGCCAACGTCAGCACCCGGTGGGTGACGACGGCACCGTCGTCGGGCGGCATCACCTCGACCAGCACCGGGTTGACGAGGAACTCGCGGGTCAGGACGTCGACGTCGCCGTCCAGCGTCGCGGAGAACAGCAGCCGCTGGCCGCCGGTCGGGACGAGGCCCAGCAGCCGGCGGACGACCGGCAGGAAGCCGAGGTCGCACATGTGGTCGGCCTCGTCGACGACGGTGACCTCGACCGCGTCGAGGAAGATCGCTCTCCGCTCCAGCAGGTCCACCAGGCGTCCCGGGGTGGCGACGACCACGTCGACCCCGCGGTCGAGGGCGTTGATCTGGCGGCCTATCGAGGTGCCGCCGTAGACCGCCGCGACGCGGACACCGAGCGCCTGCCCGAGCGGGGCGAGGACGTCGGTGACCTGCTGGGCGAGCTCACGGGTGGGCGCCAGCACCAGGCCCTTCGGACGGCGCCGGCCGCGCGGGCCGGCGGCGCCGAGGTGGGCGAGCAGCGGCAGTCCGAAACCGAGGGTCTTGCCCGACCCGGTGACGGCGCGACCGAGCAGGTCGGCGCCGGTCAGGGCATCCGGCAGAGTCGCGGCCTGGACCGGGAAGGGCTCGTGGATGCCGCGCCGTTCGAGCGCGGTGACGAGGCGCTGCGGAAGCCCGGCCGCAGCGAAGGAGGTGATCGGCGGCGCAGGTGGGCGGGTCTGCACCGGGGGTAGGGCGTGCGGGCGTGCGGACGCGGAGCGTCGGGGCACAGGGGTCCTCTCGGATCGTCTCAGGTAGGCCGCGTGGAGAGCTGCGCGCGCGGGACATACCCGGACGAAGAGCGAGGATCAAGCGACCTCATGGCGGCGGCGCCGCATCATGTGTGCCGACCGCTGAGGGCCAGCACCAACACACTACCCGGTCGGGCGGCCACGCGCCGCGGCCGGTGTCCAAGGTCTCATGGCGACGGCGCAGCCACACCGGACAGCGATGCGAGAGAGTGGACCTATGCGCAAGTACGTGATCATCGGGGCACAGGGCAGCGGCAAGGGCACCCAGGCCAAGCGGCTGGCGGAGGACTACGAACTCGAGCACATGAGTGTCGGCGACATCTTCCGGTGGAACATCCAGCACCACACCAAGCTCGGCGCGGGAGTACGCCGGACCGTCGCCGCCGGCGAGCTCGTCTCCGATGACCTCGTCGGAGACATCGTGCGCACGAGGCTCGAGCAGCACGACTGGAACTACGGGTTCATCATCGACGGCTTTCCCCGTAATGCGGCCCAGGCGGAGTTCTTCCTCGAGACCTACGACATCGACAGCGTGATCCACGTGTGGGTGCCGGACGAGGTGGTCCAGGAGCGGGTGCTGAGCCGGCGGCTGTGCTCGCAGTGCGGGCTGGACTACAACCTGATCTACTCCCGACCGGCCAAACCGGACACCTGCGACGTATGTGGCGGCTCGCTCGTCCGTCGCGACGACGACACGCCCGCCGCGCTGCGCACCCGGCTGCGGGACTACCACGAGAAGACCACTCCGGTGCTCGAACTGTTCGAGCGCAAGGAGGTCGTCGTCACCGTCGACGGCACCCGGATGCCGGACGAGGTCTTCGAGGAGACCCGGGACAAGCTCGGGCTGCCTCCGGTCGACCACCATTCCACGCCCGAGGTGCCGGCGTCGGCGTAGACGTCTGTTCGCTCTGTGTTTACGACTACTCACGCTGGGTAGTTCACCCCTGAGAGCGCTATGCCCGGCACGTGTGGCAAACACGCCGCCGAGCGCTCATGGGGGTAGATATGTGGCGTCGTGTGGTCATTCTGGGCAGTGCGCTGGCTATGGTCGCGGGCAGCGCGGTCGCGTTCACCGGTCTGACGCCCGCGAGCGCGTCGACCCCCTCGGCGACCTCATCCGCGACGAATCCCCGGTTCCAGTCGGACCGCTGGTCGACGCCGACCTACGACCACAAGTACTCGCAGTCGATCACGTCCGAGCAGTTCAGTACGCCGGCCGTCACCAACATGGGATCGGGCAAGATCCCGGAGGTGATCGCCGGCTTCCCCAACGGCCACGTCTACGTCTGGGGCGCCCGCACCGGCAACCGGTGGCTGGACCGGTACATCGGTCCGGGCGCGGTCCAGGCCTCACCGACGATCGTCGACCTCAACCACGATGGACAGCCGGACATCGTCGCAACCGACACCGCCGGCGACGTGGTCGGCTTCACCTTGGGCAACAAGACGATCTTCCGCGCGCACACCGGCGTCGGCCCGCACCAGTTCGGCAACTTCGCCACCACCGCGGTCGCCGATCTCAACGGCGACGGGCACCTCGACATCATCCAGGCCGGCTGGGACCACTACGTCCACGTGTGGGACGGCAGATACCTGAACCCGACGAAGAGCACCCGGCAACTGCCCGGATATCCGGCGTTCCTCAAGGACACGATCTGGTCGTCGCCGGTCATCGCCGACCTCAACCATGACGGAATCAAGGACATCATCGTCGGCTACGACTGCGACGGCGTGCAGGGCCAACCCTGCTACAAGATCCGCGACCGCTATCAGCGCGGCGGCTACGTCACCGCTCTGAACGGCGCCGGTGCGAACGCCGGCAAGCCGCTGCCCGGGTGGCCGCGCTTCGTGAACGGACAGACGATCTGGTCCAGCCCCGCGGTCACGGACCTGAACCACGACGGCAAGCTCGATGTGGTCGTCGGTACGGGCAACATGCTCGATGGCGGCCACGAGATCCTGGCCTACGACCGGACCGGGAAGTTCCTCCCGGGCTGGCCGGTCAAGGTGGCCGGGCGTCCGACGGGCTCTCCGGCCATCGGCGATCTGGACCACAACGGCAACAAGGAGGTCGCCGTCACCGATGACAACGGCTACCTCTACGTCATCAACGCCGACGGACACATCCGCTACAAGAAGTGCATCTCCAACACGATGACCAACTGCAGTGCAACGGGTCCCCGGATCCACGGCAGCGCGAGCATCGCGAACTTCACCGGCCTGTCCGGTGGGCGGCAAGAGGTGCTGGTCGGCGGAGAGCAGCACATGTACGTCTTCGACAACAACGGCGCCCTGGCCTTCTCGGGGATGCTCTGGTGGACCGACCGCAAGGTCCGCAGCCTGCCCTACATGTGCGCTCCGACCTACGCGAACATCGACGGCAAGGCCAAGGTCTTCGTCGCCGCGGGTGACTTCACCTTCGGGGAGGTCTTCGCCTGGACGTTGAACCAGCCCTACGTCCACGCCGACTGGCCGACCTTCCACCACGACATGGAGCGCACCGGGATCCTGTGACACAGGTCGCTGCGGCGCCCATGACTACCCGGAGCCGCCGGGTGTGTTGCAATCATGGCGTGACCGGACCCGGTGGGCAGGAGCTGTCGGTCGATGATGCGGTCGGAGTACTCACCGCGGCGTTCTCCCAGCCGGGCGGAGCCCAGACCGTCCTGGGCAGCCTCGGCGAGGTGTCGGGGCTGGACTACCGGCCGGCGACGGCGGGCCGGATGTTCCGGTCCGGTACGCCGGCCACGCTGAGCGTCGGCGACTGGGCGTTCGTCGCCTCCGACCGGAGCGGCGTGCGGGTGCAGGTCCGGCACGTCGTCCGCGGGGTTCCGCTGCAGACCGCGCTCGTCGGTCCTGCCGAGGCGGGCCGCAAGCTCGCCGCCGAGGCGTTCCGGGCCGTGACCGAACAGGGCGCACAGGCCTCGATCGAACTGCAGTCCGCGCTCTACGGCATTGCCGTCGTGGTCGGGCTCGCCTGACCGGACGGCCGCCGGCCGCGCGACGTCAGCTGCCCGGCGACGATCGCGACCCGCCGCGATCGAGGTCGGCCAGCCAGTCGTTGTAGGCCGCGAGCTGCTCGTCGTCGTTGTCGAGATCGGTGCGCGATGGGCCGCCGGAGGCCGACCGGGCCGCGCCGCGACCGGCGAACCGCTCCTCGAAGGTCGCGGTCCGGACCTGCTCCAGCCAGCCGCGCCGGGCGACCCGGCCGCTGTCCCGGGACGCCCACACGGCGAAGACGAGCAGCATCGCCGCGAACATGATGAAGTCGCCGGCGATCCACATCACCGCACCGCCGTTGTGGATGTCCGTTGCGGTCATGCTCATCCCGAACAGCGGCGGGTTGGTCTGGATGAGGGTCAGGCCGGTGAACGTGTCGACCGGCATCGCCGCGACCAGCATGATGATCTTCATCGGATAGGAGAGTCGCCACCGGATCGGCTCGTCTCCGAAGATCGGCAGAAAGTACAGGTAGCCGACCATGAGGAAGACCAGCTCTTCGACGCCGTGGGCCAGCGGGCTGGCCATGATGGTGACCATGATGTGGGTCAGGTGGGTCAAGACGACCACGGCGGTGTAGAGGACGACGCACAACGCCGGGTTGGTGAGCACCGAGACCGGCCGGGAGCGCAGGATCCGCTTCACCCGCCGGTGCACCGGCGGGCTCGCCGTATGCAGTGTGAGGATCAGCGGCCGGCCGGCGACCAGGAATGCGGGGGCGACCATGATCAGCAGCAGGTGCTGGACCATGTGTATCCAGAACAGGTCGTGCTCGTAGACCCCGATGCTGCTCTGGGTCGCGACGACGATGACGAACAGGCCGGCGGCGAAGGACAGTGTCCGCAACCATGGCCAGTTCCGGCCGGGCCGGCGGACCGACCGCTGCACCCCCCACCCGTAGAGGACCGCGAGCACCAGGACCGCCGCCGTGGCGATCGGTACGAAGGTCCACTCGGTGAAGCCGGCGGCCCAGGTCAGCGGCGGAAGAGGGTCGCCCATTCCCGGCATCACCTATCCGCCTTCCCGGCCGTGACCGCGGCCGGAACCAGCGTCGCACACAGGCTTTCCGTGCTCGTCCCGGCCTCCTCCGGCGGCGTGCGGTCAGGTGTGCGGGCGGCCCTCCGGCGCGGCCACGAGCACGTCGTCACCGTCGGCGACGGTCGGACTCTGGCGGGCCGCGTCGGCGTGACCGGGCCACCAGGCGGCGTGGCCGATCAGCGCGGTGAGGGCGGGGGTGAAGAACAGGGCCATGACGAAGGCGGCGACGGCGATGCCGAACGAGATGGCGAAGCCCATCTGGGTGAGGGTGGAGCTGCCGGCGAGCAACAGGGAGGCGAAGGTGCCGGCGAGGATGAGGCCGGCGGCGGCGACGGTCGGTCCGGCGTGCCGCACGGCCATCGCCGCCGCGTCGCGCGGACTGCGCCCTTCGCGGGCCTCTTCGCGGAGCCGGGCGATCATGAGGATGTTGTAGTCCGTGCCGAGTGCGACGACGAACAGATACATGATGATCGGCAGCAGGAAGATGAGCCCGGGTTGGCCGCCGACGTGCTGGAAGATCAGCACCGTGCTCCCGAGGGTCGCGGCGAAGCCAAGCCCGACCGAGGCCATCAGGTACCAGGGCGCGACGACGCTCCGCAGGAGCAGCCCGAGGATGAGCATGATGAGTACGGCGGCGACGGGGAACACCACCAGGTAGTCATGGTTGACGGCCTTCTGGATGTCGACGTAGACCGCGGTGATGCCGCCCACGACGGCCGTCGTGCCGGTCGGCGCGGCGCGATGAGCCGTGTCGCGCAGGGGGCCGCCGACTGTGGAGATCGCCTCGCTCGACTGCGGTCCGGACGTCAGGGTGACCTGGAAGTAGGCGACGGACCCGTCCGGCGAGAGCACGGGCGGACTGACCTGCCCCACCCCGGGCACCCGGCTCAGTGAGGAGCGGTAGCGGCCGAGCTCACTGCGGTCCAGGTCGGCGCCGGTGGTCGAACGGAGATAGACCTGCGACGGTTCGGTCGCGCCGGCCGGCAGGCCCTTGAGGAGTTCCTTGCTGTAGACGGTGGATTCCGACGTCGACGCGGTCGAACCGCCGGTGAGGTCGAAGTTCGGGTGGAAGCCGAAGGCGGCGATCGCCAGCAGCACCATCAGGCCACCCGAGGCGATCGCAAATCGGCCGGGATGGCGCCCCATCGCGCCGCCGATCGCGGCGAACCGGGCCGCGGTGGGTTCCCGACGCCAGGCCTTCGACGGCCAGAAGACCTTGGTGCCCAGGAGCGACACGATTGCCGGAATCAGGGTGAGTCCGGCGAGCAGGGTGACCGCGACGGCGATGGCCAACGCCGGGCCGAGCGACTTGAACAGGCCAAGGGTGGACAGGGCCAGGGCGAGAAAGGCGATGATCACCGCACCGGCCGCCGAGGCGATCGCCTCGCCGGCCCGGCTGACCGCCGAGACCATCGCGGTCTTGGGGTCCTCCCCGGCGCGCAGTCGTTCCCGATAGCGGAACAGGAGGAACAGAATGTAGTCGGTGCCGACCCCGAACAACACGACGATCAGCAGTGCGGTGACCGAGCTGTCGATCTTGAGGTCGAACGCGTTGTTCGCCCAGGCGATGAATCCGTCGGCGATCTGGGAGACCACGCCGATCGTGAGGACGGGGAGCAGCGCGATGATCGGGCTGCGGAAGATGACCAGCAGCAGCACGATGATCAGGCCGACGGTGACACCGGCGATGATCGCCTGCGCGCGGTTGCCGGACTTCTCCGAGTCCAGCGTCTGCGCGGCGGTGCCGGTGATCCCTGCCTTCAACGTCGTACCCGACACGTGTGCGCGCAGATCTGCGCGGAGCACCTTGACCGCGTTCGGTTGAGACTCGTCGCTCGGACTGCTGGGCAGCGGCATCTGTACGGCGATCGGCTGGATCAGCCGGTTCGGCGACGGCGGGCCCACCTGCACCGCGGTGACGTCCTTGATGTGCGCTCCCGAGAGCGCGGCTCCGATCGAGGAAACCTTCGCCGAATCCGCGGCGGTGAGTGCTTTGGCGTCGGAGCGCTCCACGACGATGATCGCTGCCGGCGTGGCGGCCTTCGGAAACGCCGAATGCTGCAGGTTCTGTGCCTGAATCGACTCGTAGTGGCTCGGCAGGAAGCTGGCCTCGTCACTGGTCGAGGTCAGTTTCGGAGCCAGCCCGATCACCGCGACGGCCGCCAACAACCACAGCCCGAGCACCCGCCACGGGTGGTGGACGACGACGCGTCCGAGCGCAGGAAACACCGATTCAGCCTTTCGCTTTGGTTGCACGATCGAACAGGGTCACCAGTTCGGTCGCGTAGGACTCGATGTCGAACCGGGGGTCGTGGGACATCTGCAGGACGGCTCCGTCGATGGCCCGCCGGACGGCGATGGCCACCGATCGGGCGGACAGGGTGCGGAACTCGCCGGTCTCCATGCCGAGTCGCAGGATCCACTCGGGATCCAGCTCGGCGAGCTCCGGCGGCGGTGGTTGCGCCGCCATCGCCTGATCGAGGCGGTCGCCGGTGTCGGTCCGGTAGCTGGTCCAGATGTCGAGCATGGCGAGGGCGTACGCCCGGTGCGTCGCGATGAACTCGGCGTTCGACCGGATGTAGGCCGCGAGCTTTCCCGCGGCGGTCGACTCGGCGGCGATCGCCGGGAGCATCACCCGCGCACCTGCAGTGAACACCTCGGTGACGACCTGGGTGACGAGCTCGTCCTTGCCGGCGAAGTGGTAGGAGACCACACCCCGGCTGACACCCGCGCGGTCGGCGATCCGCGCGATGGTCGCCTGCGGGTATCCGTGCTCGGCGATCGTGTCGATGGCGCACTGCACCAGCTGAGCCCGCCGCGCGGTCTCGATGAACGACCGGCCCTCTTGGCCACCCGACCGAGAATCTGACATCACGACCAGAAAGCTAGCACGGACGATCAGGGCGCCGCCGGCGGACGGTGACCGTGCCTGTTGCGGTTAGCGGTCGGAGCGCTTCGTCGACTGGCGGTGCAGGAACGCGCCGACGAGAACGCCGACCACGAGCATCGCGGTCAGCGCCGCCCACAGCGGCATGCTCACGACCGGCACGATGACCCGGATCTTCACCTGGCGGGTGTTCTCGGCGATGAAGACGATGGCCAGGACGAGAAGCACCAGCGCGACGATCGACCGGGGGGACAGGCGGGAGCGCTTCTTGGTGGTCTTCACCGGTGGCGGGGTCGTTGCGGTCATCGTCGATGCTCCCTCGGAGGAGTCGGCCACTGCTGGCTTTGGGACCGGCCTCACCATCCATGGTCGCGGAGATCACCGGCCGGTGGGTCGGCCTTCGGGAAACAGCCCGACCTGGCGCCGAGGCTCACTCCGCATGGGTGATGCCAGGGCGCCGCGTGCCCGCGACAGTCGGAGGCGGGGGTGAGCGCGATGACCGTGACCTACGAGATCCGTATTCGTGGGCGGATCGGCGAGGTCGTTGCATCCGCTTTCGTCGGATTCGACGTGTCGACCCACAACGTGGAGACCGTCCTGTCCGGTCCGGTTGCCGACCAGGCGGAGTTGTTCACGCTGCTCGCCCAGTTGCAGTCCTTCGGCTTCGAACTCGTCGACGTACGGCAACTCTCGGCCCCTCCGGCTGCCCTGCCGCCCGAGTCGAACTAGAGCAACTGCAGGGCCCGCGCGCGCGCCACCGCCTCACTCACGCTGCTGACTTCGAGCTTCCGGTAGATCGCCTTCTTGTGTGTCTTCACCGTGTTGACGGTGATGAACAGGCCACGCGCGATCTCCTCGTTCGGGAGCCGGCCGACGAGGCGGCGCAGCACCTCGGTCTCCCGGTCGGTGAGCTCGGCCCAGGCGGGGCTGACCACCCGGTCGGCCCGCCGCGTCAGGTCGAGGAGGCGGGCGACGAAGTCCGGGTACGCCGTCCCCATGTCGACCTGTGCGGTGAGGAGCTGGGCCATCCGCTCGGCCATCGCCAGGAACGGCGCCCGGACGTCCTCCGGCTCGGCCGTCGCGAGGGCCCGCTCGAGATACTGCCCTGCTCGGGGCCCCTCGCCACAGTCCTCGGCGGCGACCGCGGCGAGCAGCCATGCCGACACGGTGTCGTGCAGATGACCGATCGGTGTGGTGCCGTCGAGGCAGTCCTCGAGCGTGGCGATCGCCGCTCCGGCCTGGCCGGCGGTGAGCAGTGCCTGGGCGTGGGCGAGGCGTGCGGCGTACGGGCAGGCGGTCAAGGCGTCGTCGTCGAGGACCGGCGCGCCGGCGCCGCTGCCGTCCAGCTCCAACAGGTGCTGAGTCTGCAGCAGGCACTGTGCCCCGCAGAGCAGCACAGTGCGCAGGATGTGCTCGGACCCGCCGCGGCGCAGGTGCGCTCGCAGGCCGGCGACCATCGCGAACGCTGTGGTCGGATCGCCGCTGGTCGCGTGCACCCAGGTTCGCACCAGCCCGATGTCCAGCGGGAGCTGGGGATTGATGGCGAAGTTGTTGGACAGCTCGGCGTGATCCAGGGCCCGATCGGCCTCGGCGACCTCTCCCCGAAGGCAGTGCACGGCGGCCGCGACGACGTAGGCCACCGCGACGAGCTCCATCTGATCCCACTCGCGCGCCTCGGCCTCGGCGATCGCCTGGTCGGCAAGAGCCCCGGCCTCGCTGAGCCGGCCTTCGACCAGGGCCAGCGCTGACAGGTAGGCGAGGCAGCCCACGGCGAGGTAATCGTGGCCGGCAGCGCGGGCCGCGCCGATCCCGAGTCGCAAATGGATGCGGCCGGCCTCGACATCGCCGGTGTCGCATTCGGCGGCGCCGAGCAGATAGAGGCCGAAGGCGCGGGCCGCAGAATCCTCGACGGGTTGTCCGGCCGCGGTCTCGATCTCGACCTCGGCGTCGGGGGTGAGGGCCGCGACCGCCTCGGCGAGGACGCCGCCGTAGTGCCCGGTCACCCGGCCCTGGTAGAGGCGCACCGCGGTGAGCGTCCGCTGGGCACGCCGGTCATCGGAGGTCTGCAGGCCCGGATCCAGCAGCCGCAGGAGATCCTCGGCGGCCCCGCCGTCACCCATCGCCAGGCGCAGCGCCGCGGTGGCGCAGCAGATCTCCGGGTCGGCGAGCCGCACCGTCGTCGGCACACCGCCGAGCAGCCGGCGTACGGCGGCCAGGTCGCCCCGGATGAACAGGTCGAGCCAGTGATCGGCAAGGATCCGGGTCGCCGTACTGCTGTCCGGGGTGAGCTCGGCGTGTGCCACCGCGTCGGCCGGGAGGTGGTTGGCGGCGAACCACGTGGCGGCGCGGGCGTGCAGCTCCGCGGCCAGGTCGGTGTCACGCAGCGCGAGCTGCGCGCGGAGCACTTCCGCAAGCAGGGGGTGGTATCGCCACCATGAGCCGTCCGGCCCGAGCGCGGTCACGAACACCTGGGAGGCCGCGAGGTCGGACAGCACAGCCGCGGAATCGTGCCGTCCGGTCAACGCGGTCGCGAGTCCCGGGCAGATCCGGTCGACGATGCAGGTGCGTACCAGGAACTCGCGGATCTCGGTCGGCTGCTGATCGAGGACCTCGGTGACGAGGTAGTCGGCGACCGCCCGGTCGTCGCCGGAGAACCGGCGTACCCCCTCCGCGACGTCCGCACAGCCGGCGAGGTTCATCGCGGCCAACCGGACGCCCGCCGGCCAGCCCTCGGTGCGCTCGTGCACGATGCGCGCGTCCGCTCCGGTCGCCTCGATGTCGCTCTGGGCGAGCGCCAGGCGGGTCTCGGCCGCGGTGAACGCCAGGTCGTCGGCGCGGACGTCGCTGACTTGCCCGTCGACCCGCAGCCGGCCGAGCGGGATCGGCGGGAGGTAGCGGCCGGACAGGACGACGCTGAGCGTCGGGGGTGCGTAACTCTGCAGGCGGGACAAGCCGGCGAGCAGGCCCCGATCGGTCAGCAGTTGTACGTCGTCGATGACCAGGACAGGCGCGACGGTGAGATCGTGCAGAGCGTTGACCAAGTCGGCCAGGAAGCCGTCGATGCCGGCGGGCTTTCGGGGTGGCCGCAGGGTGGTCAGCGGCAGCCGATCGTCGTCCGGGACCGCAGCCCGGATCGCGGCCACGAGGTAGGACCAGAATTGCGTCGGGTCGTCGTCCCCGCGGTCGAGAGACAGCCACGCGACGGGGCGGGTCGCGCCCTTCCGGCCCGCCCACGCGGCGAGCAGGGTGGTCTTCCCCCAGCCGGCCGGCGCGGTGAGCAGGGTGCAGCGCCGTTGGGTCGCCGAGTCGAGCAGAGCCGTCAGCCGTGGTCGCGCGATGGACCGCGCCAACGGCGGCGGCACCGTCAATTTGGCGCGCAGGAGCGACGCCCCTGCGGGCAAGTGTGTTGCCGTTGTACCCCGCCTCGTCGGCACCGCGTCCCCCGTCCGTCGGCGGCGCACCTTGGACAAGTGTGCACCGGCGAGGCTCGGGACGTCACCCGTTCCGGGTGAGGCCGGTGGGGCCACATCACTCGGACGAGCCCGATCGGTCCCGATGACGGGGTGTCACATGCGCTGTCCGGACCCGTGCAGAACGGACCGTTCAGCGGTGACATGTCCCGGTTTTGTCGAGGACGATCAGTAACAGGGGGAGTTCGTGTGCCATACCTCGCAAAGTCGGACCACCGGGTGGGGCACGACGACGTCGCCCAGGCGGTCGCCGGCGGCGACCGGCTCAGCACGGCCGAGGGCCACGTGGCGGCGGCGAAGCTCATTCCCCCTCAGGTTTCCGCCCCGTTCGTCGCCCGCCCTCGTCTGGTGACGCTGCTCGATCACGCGACCCGCGGACCGGTGACTGTCCTCAGCGCCGGGCCTGGATCGGGCAAGACCCAACTGCTCGCCTCGTGGCGGACGGAGGGTCGTGCACCGGGCTCCGTGGCCTGGCTGTCCCTCGATCCGGCCGACAACGACCCGGCGCGTTTCTGGGGGTCCGTGCTTGCCGCCCTGTCGGCGAGCGGGGCGGTCGGTGCCGGTGACCCGCTCGACGCCCTACGCGTTCCGAGCGCGGTCGATGCGCGATTCCTGGACCGGATCATCGGTGGACTCGCGGATCTGCCCGGCCCGGTCGTGCTCGTCCTGGACGACTTCCACGAGATCACCGACACGGCGGTGCTCGACGCCGTCGCCGACCTGTTGCGCCATCTACCGGCCCAGCTTCGGCTGGTGTTCGCCACCCGGGCTGACCCACCGCTCCCGATGTATCGGCTGCGGCTGGCCGGTGAGCTCACCGAGATCCGCGCGGCCGACCTGGCCTTCGGCCCGCACGAAGCGACCCAGTTGTTCGCCGGGCACGGGCTCCCGCTCGATCGCGCGCAGGTCGTCACCCTGCTGACCCGTACCGAGGGCTGGGCCGCCGGATTGCGGTTGGCCGCCATGTCGCTGGTCGACTGCGACGACATCGACAGGGGCGTCGCGACGTACGCCGGGGACGACCGGAGTGTCGCCGAATACCTGATCGCCGAGGTGCTCTGCCGACTTGACCCGCAGGTCCAGCGCTTCCTGCTGCGGACCTGCGTCTCCGACCGGCTGTGCGGTGATCTGGCCGATGCGATGACCGGGCGGCGCGGCGGTGGGCAGCTGCTCGAGCGGCTGGTGCAGGACAATGCCTTCGTGTCGGGGCTGGGTGATCGGCCGGCCTGGTACCGCTACCACCCGATGTTCGCGGAGGTGCTGCGCCACCGGCTGTCCGTGGAATCACCCGCCGAGGTGCCGGAATTGCACGCCGCCGCAGCGCAGTGGTTCGCCGATCATGGGGAGCCGATCGAGGCGGTTCGCCATGCCATGGCCGGTGCGGATTGGCGGCTGGCCGGAACGATCATCGGGCGGGTCGGAGTGCCGCTGATGCTGTCCGCCAACCGGCAGACCCTGTCGCGCCTGCTGGACCAGCTGCCCGCCCGTCCGACCGGCGCCGCGGATGAGGCAGCTGCTGTCGTAGCGGGCGCAGCTCACCGGCCGGCCGAGACCGACCAGCTTGCGATTCAGATCGGTCTTGCCGGGCGGCTCATCGACGATCTGCCGCCCGCAGAACGCCGAAAACTCGCCGCAGCGCGCCGACTGCTCGCCCTCGGTGTCGCCCGGCTCAGCGGTGACATCGACGCGATGAGCGAGGCTGCCGACGACGTGCTCCGCCTGGTCGGGGCCGACCTGGTACCGGATCCGCGCATGACCGAGCAGTACCGCTCGATCGCCCTGACCAACAAGGGTGCGGCGCAGGCCTGGACCGGCCAGACCATGGATGCCGTGCGCACGCTGCACTCCGCGCTCATCGCCGCGGAGCTCGCCGGACTGGAGCTGGTCGAGCTCAACTCCTTGAGCTACCTGGCCCTGGTCCACGCGATCGACGGCCGGCTGCGCTCGGCCGATGCGCTGGTGCGGCAGGCGATCCGGTTCGCCGACGACCGTGGCTGGCGGTCGGAGATGCAGATCGGCGCCGCGTATCTGGCGGCCGTCATCGTGCATCTCGAGCGGTGGGAGATCGACGAGGCGCGCGGGCTGCTCGAGAGCGAGCTGACGCCGATCGAGCCGTCCATCGAACCGGCACTTGCGCACGCCGCCGGGCTGGTCCGGGCCCGGGTGCTCGCAGTGACCGGGGACTTCGACGGTGCCCGGGCGGAGGTGGCCCGGGTACGCCGGCGGTACGGCGGATCGGCGGCACCCGGCGTCCTGCGCCGCTGGGGCCGGGTGGTCGAGGTCGAGATCGACCTTGCCGCGGGAGACCCGGCGGCCGCGCTCAGTCGGCTGGAGCGGCTTTCGGAGCCGGCGCCGGCTATTCACCGCGATCGGGTGCTGAAAGCCCGTGCCCACCTTGCCCTCGGGTCACCGCACGAGGCCGACGATGTTCTGCGCCCGGTACGGAATGGGTCGTCCGTGGATCACGTCGTCCTCATCCACAGCTGGCTGACCGAAGCCCTCATCGCCGATCGGCTCCGCGAGGACAGCCGCGCCCTCGACTGTCTGTCGCGTGCGCTCGCCCTGGCTGAGGACGAGCAGATCCGGCTGCCCTTCCATCTGCTCGGGTCCCGGCTACGGGCGATGCTGTCCCGGCACGTCCAGGTGGGGGGAGGTCACCACGAGTTCGTATCGACCATGCTCGGCGTACGTGCCACCGTCGGCAGCGGGGTCGCGCGTCGCCCGCCGCGGTGGCCCGACCCGCTGACCGACCGCGAGTTGACGATGCTGCGGTTCCTTCCGACCATGCGCAGCAACAGCGAGATCGCGCAGGAGCTGTGTGTCTCGCCGAACACGGTCAAGGCACACCTGAAGACGCTCTTTCGCAAACTCGCGGTCAGTACCCGACGCGACGCGGTACGCCGCGCCCGCGAGTTGGGACTGCTTCCCGAGGTCAGCGCGACCGGCTCCGACGGCCGGCTACCGGTCCACCCGCTCCTCGCGGGCACCCCGGCGGTCGGAAGGGTCGTTGGCCGTCCCGATCCGACGGCGGATCTCGACGAGTTCCAGGCCGAGGGCCTGCACACGCGCCAGTAATCCGTGCAGAGCGGCCTGGTCGGCCAGGGGGCCGACCAGGACCGTCTCTGCCGGAACTGCGGTGGCGGTCATCGGCGCGAACGCGTCGGCCAATGCCGGTCCGAGCTGGCCGCGGACGCGGATCTCATATACGTAGCCCACGGTCTCGGGTTGGACTCAGTCTTCGGCGCCGTGCGCCGCAAGACCGTAGATCACCAGCGCGTCAGCGGTGAGGACGATGAGGCCCCACAGTGGGTAGGCGCCGATAGCGAGCATCCACGCCAGTGCGCTCAGTGAGGCGAGCAGCAGTCCGAGCCAGCGGCCGAGGCCGACCCGCGCGAAGATCATCAGCGCGGCCAGCAGTTGCAGCGCACCGATGCCGATCCAGCTCCACGACGCCACGGTGAAGTTGTGGTAGAGCAGTCCGGCGGTGTCGAAGTAGGCGCGGTTCACCAGGCCGCTGATGCCGGCGGCGATGCTGAACAGGCTGGCCAGCCCCAGGAACGTCCCGGAGAAGATCACCCACCCCGACATCACGCCGCGCTGCTCGACTGGGGCGACGTAGCCGTCGGCAGTGCGATTCTCGGTGGGAGTGCCTGCGGCGTGCTCCCCGATTGTCCCGTGTGACATTCCGGATTCCTCCCCGAATGATCATCGGGCCCAACGCCCGACGAGGTCAGCGTGCGCCGCGCGGCGACCCGGCGCCTCACCCGCCGCGGGTAAACCGTGGTGGTTCACCCGATCCGGGTGAGCCCAGCACGACGCCGGCGTCCGCAGACTGACAGATATGGGCACCGGGGCGGATGCGGAGAAGCGGGTCGCCGCCCGGCTTCCGAAGACGTCCTCAACCGCGCGGAACAGCACCTCGCGGGCGCTCAGCCGTAGCTTGCTGGCACTGGTCCTGTCGATCGTCATCTACTCCACGGCGCCACTGCCGGACGACGTACCGGGGCCGATCGGGCTGACGATCTTCTCGGTCGTCGGGGTGTGGTTCCTGTTCGTGCTCGTGCGCCAGATCCGGATCTTCGTCCAGACCCACGGCCAGCGCCAGGTGCGTTTCGAGGCGCTCGCCACGTCGCTGTACCTCGTCGTCATCACGTTCGCCCTCATCTACGACGTGTTGGCGAAGACCCCCGGCGCATTCGCCGGTCTGAGCAACCGCGTCGACGGCCTCTACATGACCGTCGCGACGCTGACGACGGTCGGCTTCGGCGACGTGCATGCGACCGGCCAGGGCGCCCGGATCATCGTCACGGTGCAGATGGCGTTCGACCTCTTCTACATCGCGACGTTCGCGGGACTGATGAGCGGGATCATCGCCGCGCGCAGATCGGTGAACCTCCAGCAGGGGCAGACGCCGCCGAACGGCGACGGCCCGGAGCCACCGACGGGCAGCTAGGCCAGGAGCGGGTCGGGGACCGGCAGGTAATCCGAGAGGCCCGACCAGCCGGTCTCGGTGTCCCTGCTGCGGACATGCTCGGCGCGGAACCAGCTCACGTATTCGCAGATCTCCTCGAGCGCCCACCGGGTCCGGTAGAGGGCGAGCGCCGTCGTCGACAGCGGTACGTCGCCGGCGGTGGCGGCGTAAGCGGCCCGGTCGGCGGCGTCCCAATCGGCGGCGGTGTCGTCGGTCAGCATCCACAGATCGCGCTCTCGCGGGCCGACGGCGACCGTGTCCCAGTCGATCAGCAGTCGAGCGCCACGCCGGTCGGTGAGGACGTTCGCCGCATGCGGCTCACCATGGGTGATCACCCACGACCCCGCCGAGCCGACCACGGCGGCGGCCAGGTCGTCGTAGCGGCGCAACAACTTGTGCACCTCGGCGGCGCTGGAGCGCAGCAGTTCCCGGGTCGGCTCGCCGAAGGGTCCGGCGTGCCAGGGTTCGTCGGTCTGGGCCATCGCCGCAAGCAGGTGCCGACGTCCGGGCAGGTCGAAGTCCTCGCGGCGCGGGAGGTCCGCGGGGATCCGGTCGGTCGCTGCATGCAGGCGCCCGACCAGCCCGAGCACAGCGCGCCGATCGGCGACGGATGGGAACTCGCCGAACTCAGCGTTGGTGGCGTCGAGGAAGGGGAAGACCGCCACCGAGTGGTGCGCCCCGAGGTGACGCACCACGGCGCCCGTGTCGTCGGGCGTCGGGGCCAGGACGAACTCCAGCCCGGCGTCGCCGTGCAGCGCCCGCGCCGTCTCGAATGCCCGGCGCACCTGGTCGTACGGCGTCGCGGTCCACCGGGCGTTGCGGAGATCGTCGACCGTGACGAACCATCGGCCCGCGCGGTCATCCGTCGCGACCCAGTGGTGGCTGCCGAATCCCACAGCGAGGTAATCCAGCGAGGCGACCTGCACCGACCAGTGCCCCGTGAGCAGTTGGGTGAGGGCTTCGCGGTCGACGTCTGCGGGCTCGGTCAGCACGGGCAGAAGTATCGCGCCCGGCGCGCGTCGCCCGCACCGACGTTTCCGGGCCCCAGCGTGTACCCGGCCACGCCAACCGGGTATGTCTACCCGCATGGATGCTGCACAGGAGATCGAGGCCACCCCGATCGCGGTGGACCTCTGGCCCGACGTCCGGCGCCCGACCCGGGTCGGGCTGGTGTCCGGCGGACTCGGCGCCTACTGGCCCCAGTTCCCCGATCTGCTGCCGACCCTGAAGGCGTCGGCGGCCACCGTGGCCGAGCGACTGCAGGCGTCGGGCTGCGACGTCGTCGACGTCGGGTTCATCTCCGACGCCCAGGAGGGCTCCCGCGCCGCCGACGAACTGCGGCTGGCCGATTGTGACCTGATCGTCGGATTCCTCACGACCTACATGACGGCCTCGATGCTGCTGCCGGTCGCCCAGCGCACCGACGCGCCGGTCCTCCTCATCAACCTGCAGCCGACCGTGGCGATGGAGCACGCCACCTTCGACACCGGCCAGTGGCTGGCCTACTGCGGCGCCTGCCCGCTGCCCGAGATGGCCAACACCTTCGAGCGCGCCGGCATCCCCTTCCGCTCGGTCTCCGGCCACCTCGCCGACGAACGGGCGTGGGCGCGCATCGACCGGTGGGTGCAGGCGGCCGGCGTACGCGGCGAGCTCCGCAAGACCCGGCACGGGCTGCTCGGGCACCTCTACCCGGGGATGCTCGACGTCTCGACCGACCTCACCATGATCTCGGCGCAGCTCGGCGGTCACATCGAGGTCCTGGAGTTCGACGACCTGCGGGTGCGCACCGAGCAGGTCACCGACGACCAGGCCGAGGACCGGATCAAGGTCGCCCGGGGCATCTTCGACCTCGACGAGTCCGTCGAGGAGGACGACCTGCGATGGGGCGCCCGGGTGTCGGTAGGCCTCGACCGGCTCGTCGAGGACTTCTCGCTGGACAGCCTCGCCTATTACCACCGTGGCCTCGACGGGGAGATCCACGAGCGGCTCGGCGCCGGGATGATCCTCGGCGCCTCGCTGCTGACCGCGCGCGGCGTGCCGGCGGCAGGGGAGTACGAGCTGCGCACGTCGTTGGCGATGCTGATCATGGACCGGCTCGGCGGCGGCGGGTCGTTCACCGAGTTGCAGGCCCTGAACTTCCTCGACGACGTCGTGGAGATGGGTCACGACGGACCCGCACACCTGGCGATCAGCGCGCGCCGGCCGCTGCTCCGCGGCCTCGGGGTCTACCACGGCAAGCGCGGGTGGGGCGTGTCGGTCGAGTTCGACGTCCGGCACGGACCGGTCACCGCATTCGGGATCGGGCAGACCCGCGACGGCCGGCTGCGGTTCATCGCCTCCGAGGGCGAGGTCGTGCCCGGTCCCGTCCTGCAGATCGGCAACACCACCTCGCGGGTCGACTTCGGCCGCGACCCGGCGCTATGGACCGACGACTGGAGCGCGTCGGGTGTGGGCCACCACTGGGCGCTCGGGACCGGCCACCGGATCGCCGACCTGCGGGCGGTGGCGCAGCTCCTCGAGCTGGAGTTCGTCGAGATCTGAACCGAAGGCCGAGCTAGCTGCTGGGAACCGTGTCGGCGCGCCATGACGACGGAATCAACGACGCTCCAGGCGTGTCCTGCAGCCCGAGCGCGGCAATCCCCTTGAGCAATGCCGTGAACGCGACGGGTAGGGCGATCGCGACCGCACCCTGCCAGTCGGCGTGCACGATGCTGTGGGTCGCCTTG
>DASXJE010000265.1 GCA_036497565.1 Mycobacteriales bacterium | reverse complement strand
GCCATCGCAAGGTGCGTCATCGGCAGGCCGGCCTTCTCAGCGAGTGGGACGAGCTGTTCGACCACGTCAAGCTTGCGCTCGTCGGCGAAGTGTTGCGGCATGCCGCCGGAGCGGTGGGTGTCGGTCTGCTGGCCCTTGCGGAAGCGGCCGGTGAGCAGGCCCTGGCCCAGCGGGCTCCAGACCAGCGCGCCCATCCCGTAGCGCTGACAGACCGGCAGCACCTCGCGTTCGATCCCCCGGTTGACAATCGAGTACGGCGGCTGCTCGGTCCGGAAGCGCTCCAGCCCACGCCGCTCGGCGACCCACTGTGCCTCGACGATCTCCGAGGCCGGGAAGGAGGACGCACCGATCGCGCGCACCTTGCCGCATTGGATCAGGTCGGACAGGGCTGACAGTGTCTCCTCCAGGTCGACAGTCGGGTCGGGGCGGTGTACCTGGTACAGGTCGAGGTGGTCGGTCTGCAGGCGGCGCAGCGAGTTCTCGACCTCGGCCATGATCCAGCGCCGAGAGTTGCCCCGGCGGTTCGGACCCTCGCCCATCGGGTAGTGCACCTTGCTGGCCAGCACGACGTCGTCGCGGCGGCGCTTGAGCGCTTTGCCGACGATCTCCTCGGACTCCCCATGGGAGTAAGCGTCGGCGGTGTCGACGAAGTTGATCCCCGCGTCGAGAGCCCTGTGGATGATCCGGATCGAGTCGTCGTGGTCGGGGTTCCCCATGGCCCCGAACATCATCGCGCCGAGGCAGTAGGGGCTGACCTGGATTCCGGTCCGGCCCAGCGTGCGGTACTTCATACTTCTCTCCCTTGGGGGCGTTCGTTGTCGTGGGCGGTGCTGGTGGACGCCGCGCGGTGGGAAGGACTCGACGTACCGACTCCGCGAATCCGACCCCGACGACGGCCGGCACGACGTGACCGTTCCCTGAGATTCGGACTATCCGGACCGCGCCGAGGACACCGTTCGCAACCGTTCGTCGTCGAACACGATCTCGACGAGCGGGCTGCGCGCGAGCCAGTCGTCGAGGTCCTGGCGGCGGCTGACCCGTGCCGCTACGTCGGGCCGGGTTTGCAGGTCGAGGACCGCGGTGATCACTCGCCGCCGTGTTGGCTCGTCGACCGGCGCCGCGGTCGCGGGCAGGTCGGCCGTGACCCCGTGCTTGAGATGCACGACGAACCGTGGATTCGCGCGCAAGTTCGCGTACCAGCTTCGGGGAACGGGCATGCCGGTCAGGTACCAGCGGCCGTCGACGCGGTGGAACCAGACCTCGATGCGGCGCGGGATGCCGCTACGTGCGCCCAGCGTGGTGATGTCGATTGTGCGCTCGGCCGTGGAGGAGGCCGGCCCGATGGCGAGCGCACGGGCGACGGTGTCGTCCACGGTCACAGCCCGCTCTCCCGCTCATTGTCGACGGGCACGTCGCCGCCCTCGAGTCCGGCCCGGCCCAGCATGCGGTACTTCATACTTCTCCAATTTGACGGCAGTCGGTGAGTCGGTCGGCGACCGCCATCGCCCGAGTCGTGGTGACTGTCCGGAATCCCTGCTCGTTCCGATACCCACAGGAAAACAGCACCGCCGGCGCCGGGCTAGCAAGATCCTCTCGCGTATTTGCACAAACCTCTTCGCTCAGGCCGCGTCACGGCAGCGCCGGGGCAGCGGGCCCCGCTCCGCCACGCAAGCGCGCCGCATCGACGCTGGGCGGGGCACCGAACTGGCGCCGGTACTCCCTACTGAACTGGGACGGACTGTCGTACCCGACACGCTGGCCGACGCCGGTGATGTCGTTCGGACGGTTCGCCAGCAGCAGTCTCGCCGCCTGCAGCCGGATGTGCTTCTGGAACTGGATCGGGCTCATCGCCGTCACCTCCTGGAAGTTCCGGTGGAAGGCGGAAACACTCATCCCCGACAGCTGTGCCACGTCCTCGACCCGGAACGGCCGGGTGTAGTTCTCCCGGATCCACCGCACGGCACGTCTGACGTGCATCAGGCTACTGTCGGCCACGCCGAGCTGGCGGACGACGTCACCTTGTTCCCCGGTCATCAACCGCCAGAGGATCTCGCGCTTGACCAGCGGGGCCAGTGCCGTCCGGTCCCGTGGCCGGTCGAGCAGGCGGAGCAGCCGAACGATGGCGTCGAGCAACTCGCCCGGGGCGTCACTCACCGCGATCCCCGGCTGCGCGATGCCACGAGACCGCGACAGATCCCCTGGGGCAGCCTGCAGCAGCAGCTCCGCGATGACGGCAGGTTCCAGAGTCATCCCGAAACCGAGCGCGGGCCTGCCGGGAGCCGCGTCCATGACGTGCCCGGTTACCGGGACGTCGACCGAGGCGACGAGATACTGACCGGCGCCGTAGTCGTAGAAGCGGTCGCCCAGTGCGAGACGCTTGCCGCCCTGGGCGATGACCGCCAGCACCGTCCCGGACATCGAGGACTCCGGCGCAGCGGCGTAGTCGACCTTGCAGATCCGGACGCCGTCGATGACAGTGGCCAAATCAGGACGCGCATGCCGCTCCAGCAGTGCGCGAAGCTCGTCCAGAGACATGCCACGATTGCAGCAC
>DASXJE010000264.1 GCA_036497565.1 Mycobacteriales bacterium | reverse complement strand
AACCTCCTGAAGATCCACGACGTACTGCTCATTCATGGGCGACACCCAATCCCTGGTTGCCTCTCCTCTGACGAGTCCGCCGGCCGGAACAACACACGCACGTGGTGTCCTCACTTCCGCAGGTTTTGGCATCGGCCGACGATTCTGCGCCGCGACCCGGGTCTTGCGGCAAGCCCCCCAGTGCGCTATACGTTGAAAGTGGCAGGGAGAGATCTCTCCTTGCCCTTCGTTTTGAGCCGTTCAGTGGAACTGGCGATCCAGGAGGTGACACCCATGAACGCAGTATCCGTAGTGGGTGCTCTCCTGCAGTCCACGATCGCGCGACTGAGGTAGTCGCCATCGGGAGCGCCCACAGGCACCCGCGAAAGGCGACTCCCATGAACACAACACCTTTTTCAACTGAGCACTTCACCTCGGCGACTGCCTCCGACCGGCCGAGGTCCGACCAGGATCACCCGCAGGTCGACGCCATAGCGCGGCTCGCCGCGGGCGGTCGAGCGTTGGTCCTCGGTGGTGGCGGATCGGCAGGCAATGCGTGGTTGATCGGCGTAATCGCCGGCCTGTTTGATGGCGGGTTGGATGCGACCGAGGCCGATCTGATCATCGGGACGTCGGCCGGGTCGACGGCCGCGGCCCAAATAACGAGCGCGACTCCGGCCGAACTGCTTGCCCAGATCCTTGCCGCTGCGCCCCGACAACGGACTGGTCCGGTCGGATCCGACGGTGGGCGCGTTCCCATTGGGCCGGTGGCCGACCATATGGAAAGAACGAACCGAATCTTCGGCGCCGCCGAGGACGCCGCCGATCTGCGCGGACGGATGGGCGCGGCAGCGCTCGAAATGGATGCGGAGTCGGACGGCTCCGGGCAAACGCGGTGGCGGGCTACCGTCGCCGCGCGCCTGCCCAGCCAGCGCTGGCCGCAACGAACGGTCCTCATCACGGCGGTCGATGCCCAGACGGGTCAGCCGGTCGTGTTCGACCGCCACAGCGGAGTCGACCTGGCGGACGCCGTCGCCGCCAGCTGTTCTAGTGGCGCGCCCTACAGCATCGGCAACAACCGGTTCATCGACGGCGCCTACCGACGCAACGAGAATGCCGATCTGGCCGCGGGATACGGGCGCGTGCTGGTGCTGTCGCCACTCGGTGGCAGAACACGGGCGCCGTTGGACTGGGGCATGCATCTTGCCGCACAAGCCGACGAACTCCGCGCACGCGGCAGCGTGGTCGAAACGATCTTGCCGGATAGCAGGTCTCTCAACGCATTCGGCACCAATCTGATGGATCTGTCAACGCGTCCGCCCGCCGCTCGAGCGGGTTACGACCAAGGCAGGGCCCTCGCCGAGCAGCTCACCGAATTCTGGCGCTAACGCTCACAAGATCAGTCGACTGACCTGCGGTTCCTACGCTGGGTTCGAAGAGCGGGCGGCGGGTAATCCGCTGGCGCCTTGTATCGCCGTTCGCGAGACTCCGGATGATCCAGCGAATGAGGTGCCGATGAGACTGCCTGAGGCGCACGCGCGATTCTTGGAAGCTGCGCTGCCGCAGGTCCGACGAGACGACAGGTTCGTCGGGCTGGCGGCTGGTGGGTCGCTGCTGTCGGGGGAGGTCGACGAGTTCTCCGACCTCGATCTGGTGCCCGTCGTGGATCCCGAACACCATACGTCCGTGATGGCGGAGCGCCTGGACATCACCGCGTCCTGGGGGCGGCAGCTCGCAGCTTTCACCGGTGAGCATGTGGGTGAGCCGCGCCTGGTGATTTGCCTGTACGAAGACCCACTCCTGCACGTTGACTTCAAATTCCTCACGCCACTCGAGCTCGAGACCCGGGTCGAGGACCCGCTCGTCTTGTGGGAACGGACGACGGATCTCACCGACGCAATCGCCCGCACCGAAAGCCATGGTCCGACGGCAGACTTGCGCTGGATAGAAGACCGCTTCTGGGTATGGGTGCACAACGCCGCAACCAGGCTCGGCCGCGGCGCACTGTTCGAGGTTCTCGACTACCTGGACTTTCTGAGGTTGGAGGTGCTCGGCCCCCTCGCGCTGGCGTCGGCAGGACGCTTACCTCGCGGAGTTCGGCGGCTCGAGACCTATGTGCCCGCTTTTGCCGAGAGCCTACGGGCCACCGTGCCGACATACGACCTCAAGGAATGTGCAGACGCTCTTCGGAGCTGCGTGCACCTCTACCGAGTGCTCCGGGACCAGCTTGCCACCGCCGACTTCGTACCGAGGACCGCAGCCGAGGAGGCTAGCGTCGCCTACCTCGAAGAGGTGTCGTGCTGAGGAGAGCGCGGCGCGGCGTGCGAGGAGGACGGACGGTTAAGTCGCCTTCGCGGCGAGCCATCACCTGCAACTGTTCGATCACATCCGGACGAGATCGGGGCTACGCTCTTCGATTGCCGAGGCTTGGGACGTAGCGCTTGAGTTCGGTGGGATGAGCCTCTGCCAACACCGCGGTGACCGTGAGGAACCGCGCCCAGGGGCGAGGACGCCGACCCGACCTGGTGGTGTGGCGCGCACAGACATCTGACCGCAAGGCAACCCGGTCCGGGCGAGCGACCGGCAGGCGGGGCCTTCGATCGTCAGCGGAGCTGGGACCACCGAAGGAGATCCACATGAGCGCCATCGCGCATGCTCCCATAGCGACAGGTGCGGCGAATGACCCGATGCGGCGGACTGCCCGCATTGCCGGCGTGCTGTACCTGATCACGTTCGTGTCGATCCCGACTCTCGCGCTGTACAAGCCGATCAAGGATCACGCCGACTTCGTGCTGGGCACCGGCAGCAGCACCGGCGTGCTCGTGGGCGCCCTCACCGAGATCATCGTCGCCCTGGCCGGCATCGGCACGGCCGTGGTCTTGTACCCGGTGGCCAAACGGCAGAGCCAGACGGCTGCCCTCGGGTTCGTCACCGCCCGCGTGCTGGAATCCAGCCTGATCTTCGTCGGTGTGATCAGCCTGCTTTCGATCATCACCTTGCGCAACAACGTCGCCGGAACCGCCGGCGCGGACACGGCCTCCCTGGTCACCGTCGGCCACAGCCTGGTCGCGTCCTACAACTGGACGTTCCTGCTCTCGCAGAGCCTCATGCCGGTCGCCTGCGACCTTCTCCTGGGCTACCTGCTCTACCGGTCCGGCCTGGTGCCCCGCGTCCTGCCCATCATCGCGTTCGTCGGCGCCCCCCTATTGCTGGCCTCCGACCTTGCGGTCTTCTTCGGCGCGTACGGCCAGTTTTCTCCGGCCGCGGCCGTCGCTGCGCTTCCGATCGCCGCGTTCGAGTTCGCGCTCGGCGTCTGGCTGATCGTGCGCGGTTTCCGGCCCGCCGCGGTCCGCGCCCTCGGGACGCCCGACCTCGATCTGCGCCAGCGTGATGCGGCGTTGGAGCTGCCGGTTCCGCCGCAGCCCCCAGCGCCCACCGTGGTGAGCGGATAGCCGCGAGA
>DASXJE010000263.1 GCA_036497565.1 Mycobacteriales bacterium | reverse complement strand
CACCGAGATGGACGAGATCGCCGGCCTGATCGACCGCGTCCTGACCACCACCGAGCCCGGCACCACCTCGAAGGGCGCGCCGTCCAAGGCCCAGCACATCCTGGACCCGAAGATCGCGGACGAGATCTCCCACCGCGCCGCTGAGCTGCTCACCGACTTCCCGCTGTACCCGGAGATCGACCTCGGCTGACGCGGAGTTGGCACACCGGAATAGAGCCGCGCACGTCAAGATGGGCGCGGTTCAGCTGACAGTGTCCTTCTGGTCCGGTACCACGCTGCCATCGTCGCGCAGCAGCGGAGCCGAAGTGCCGTCCGACTTCGTCAATGCCGTCGTCGAGCACGGATAAGGGTCCGTGACCTGTTTCTTCGGGGCAATGAACATCGGATTGATCAGCCATCTGCCGTCGGCGTTGTCGTAGGCACGGCACATCAGTTCCGGCTTGTTGCGGTTGATCACGAGGTGCACGGCGGTGGCATCGCCGACGAATGTGACATCGGTGACCGAGTCGCCGGCCGCCAGGATCTGGCGCCGCTCGATGGGGAGCTGCTCGAACGCCGCCGGACCCTTGACCCCGAATATCGCCTGGTTGGCCCAGCAACGCTTGCCGTCGACGTAGGTCATGACCGAGTCGTCACCGTCGGGAACACCGCCGCAGCCCTGCAGATGAGTGGTCTGCTTGCCGTTCTCGTACACGCTGCGGACGCCGACGACGTGGTTCGCGTCGACGCCGACCTCGCCGGCCCATACCTTCACGATCGGCTCCGGGGAAGCCGACACGACCCAGGTGTCGATGCCGTTCGCCCGCAGCGTGCCGATCAGGTCCTTGATCTGCGGGTACACCCGGATGTAGCCGTCGACCTGCTGCGATCCGACGGTCTGCGTCGCACCCTCGGCCGCGCCGAGGTTCTCTTTCTTCGTGGCGTCGGCGAACTCGGCGAGCTGATCGGCCGTATAGCCCGCCGACAGCGCGGTGCCCCACGAGTACGAGCCGATCAGCCGGCGCGCGTCGTAGCCGGCAAATGCGGGCTGGCCGGCGCGGGTCTTGTCATCGAGGATCGCAACGATCTCGTCGGCGCACGCGGTGTTGGTGCTCGTCTTCAGCGGTTCGCCGGCGGGCACATCGGTGCCGCATGCCGCCTTCAGGGCCGCTGCCGCCGTGTCCGTCATATAGCGGTCGGTCGTCTTCCAATCCTGATTTGCCGGCTGCAGGATCTTGTCATTGCGCAGCATCCAGTAATTGGTGCCGTAGCCGATGTCGTTCTTCACGACCGTGTTGTCCCAGTCGAAGATTGCTACCGGAGCCGATGAACCGGAAAACGTCCCGGTACAAGAACTATGGGCGTCGATCGCGGTCTGCAACTTCTGCCGAACGTCTCCGTACCAGGTCAGGCTCGGGTCCAACTTACGACATTGAGTCCCGTCCGGTTTGGCGCCACTGCCACCGCCACAGGCGGCAAGCGCCATTGCCGCGAGGAGCGAGACGACGGCGGCCATGGTTGTTCGTCGGCCGTCGCGCATCCCGTACCCCCCGCGGAGCCAATTTGCGACGACAGTAACAAGGGACGCAACAGGTGCATATAGCGCAACTCACGCCATCGCCCGAGCGCGGCGGGAGCGGCGCAAATCTCGGGCCCGGTGGGTGGGGGAGTGCGCGGTCGTCGGGCCCGGTGGGTGGGGGAGTGCGCGGTCGTCAGCGACCGCCGCGATCGAACCGAGCGTGCTGTGCGAGCAGCTACTTCAGGCCGACGACGATGGACTCCGGACCGACCAGGTGCTGGACGTAGCACTCACGGAACCCTGCCTCGGCCATCCAGCCCCGGCAGTCCGCACCGGTGTAGTCGAATCCGTCGTGGCTCAGCACGAGCATGTTCAGGCTCATGAGGAGCCCGGCGGCGTTGGTCCGGCGCTCGTCGTCGATCAGCATCTCGTAGACGATCACCGCGCCGTTCGACGCAGCCCTTGCGCACGCTCGACGCGTTCGCCGGGCTCGTCAGTGCCTATCGGTAGCCACACTCGCCGGGATCGGCTCGGCCAGAGCCGCTCGTGAGGGAGCCGCCTGGAAGGGGTCGGCGAAGTACTGGGTCTCGTGCGTCACGAGACCGTCGGTGAACTCCATGATGCTCACCGAGTGGGTGGTTGCGCCGTCATAGGTGATCACGCATTCACTCACCCAGAGATCACCGCTGCCCGAGATCCGGCCGATGGTGAAATGGCGCTCGGCCGGGTGTCCGCCGCGTTGCGCCTGGATCTTCGAGCGGCCCCGGAAGCGCTCCCCGGACTGGGGGTAGTCCAAGATCGCGTCCACAGCGTAGATCGCGTGCTCAGTGTCGATGTCCCCGAGCTCGGAGGCCTTCCAGTGCTCCTCTATCCGGGCCCGGGTCTCGCGAGTCATTATCTTCCTCATCATCGACCGAGAAGATCAGCAGTACCGGAGACCTCGTGCACACCTTAGCGACGACAACACGGGGGCGGACCGAACCGACGCGCAGTTGCGTGCGTACTCGGTGGTCGCGCTCTTGACCGCCGCTGATCGGAAATCAGCGTGGCGGAAGACCGTCGAGTACGCGCCGGAAAACTTTGGTCATCGTAGCAATTTCTTGATCATCAAGTTGGTCGATGAAGTGCCGGCGGACGGCCTCCACATGTGCGGGCGCCGCGTCCTCGATGGCTCGTCGACCATCGGCGGTGATCTCGACTATCGATCCGCGGGCGTCGTCTGGGGCCACGGATCGGGAGACGAGTCCCCGCCGTTCCATCCTCCCTACCAGGTGTGACAGTCGGGTC
>DASXJE010000262.1 GCA_036497565.1 Mycobacteriales bacterium | reverse complement strand
GGCGGCGGTGCTGCAGGAGAAGCTGTGGGGCACGCTGCGTGCACCGGTGCTGCGGGTGGCCGCCGCCAACACGCCGGTGCCGTTCGCCACCGAGCTCGAGCGCACCCACTTCCCCACCCAGGACGGTCTGGTCGCGGCCATCCGCCAGAGCACCTCCAGTTAGGCCTCGCACGCCGGACCGGGCGGGGTAACGATGACTTGGGGTGCGGCGACGATCACCGGCGCGTTCGTCACCGAAGGTCCGGCCCGGTGACCTGGCCACGATCATCTACACCTCCGGCTCGGTCTGCCGGTTGACCGCCTGGATCACCAGCGCGGTCATGACGATGATCCACACGAAGAACACCCCGAGCGGGATCCAGATCGCGAACAGCCCGTTGAACGCCAGCGGCCCGGTCTTGAAGAAGATCATCAGACCGCCGGGCGCGGACAGCGTCGTGACCCACAGGCTCAGGTAGGCCGACCAGCGCGGGAAGACCGGGAACGGGCTCCGGTCGCCGAAGATCGCCACCGCCACGGCCAGGTACCAGACGGCCAGCGGTGACCAGTCGAAGACAAAGAAGAACCAGCCGAGGTCGGAGAACCCCCGGGTCAGCTCGGCGGACACCTCGTCGGGGCGGAACGAGGCGACGCCCCAGCAGATCACACTGGATACGCCGATGATGGTGGCGACACCGAATGCCGCGACCTGCACGAACGTCATCGACGATGACGAGTCCCTGATCCGGCTGGTCATCGCGGCGATCGACGCGCCCCACGGCATGATCAGCCCCAGGCCGGCCATCATCAGCGCCAGCCCGGCCCGGATCCGCAACGGTGAGCCGGCGTAGAACGCCTTGATCTCCTCGGCGCTCGCACTGGCTCGCGGCGGCGGCCAGAGCCCGGCCAACAGCAGACCGCCGCCGATCAGCACGATGAGCAGCGCGCCGCACCAGGCGCACATGAGGACCTGCCTGCGGGAGACCGTGAGGTCGACGGTGACCCTGGTGGCCAGACCGGATTCGGTCATGCTCGATCTCCTGGTCCCGGGTTCGCCCGCGCCAGACCCGCGAGCAGCTCCCTGGTGGCGGCGAAATCCTTGCTGCTGAGCCCGAACTCGGTGGCCGAGAAGTCGGTCGCGCCCGCGTCGGCCAGGGCCCGCAGCCGCGAGGTCACCGTCGCGGCGTCACCCACGATCGCCACGTCGGCGGGACCCATCGAGTTGCCTGGGCCACCTTCCGCGTCGAGCATCGCCCGGTAGGACGGCAGGGTCGCATAGGTGGCCAGCGCACCGGCGATCATGCTCCGTACCTCGTCGGGCCGGTCGGTGACGCACACCGGCAACCCGGCCACCACCCGCGGCGACGGGCGGCCGGCGGCAGCGGCGGCGGCATCGAGAGCCGGACGGATGGTGGTCCCGATGGTGCGCGGGCCCGACAGCCACAGGATCGACCCGTCGGCCCGCTCACCCGTCATCGCGAGCATCCGGGGCCCCATCGCGGCGACCAGCACCGACGGTGGGGTCGCCGAGCGCGCACCACCCGAGAGGTCTTCGAAGCCGGACCAGATGTCGCCCGTGAACGCGACCTTGCGGTCCCGCAACGCCGGCAGCAGCACGGACAGGTACTCGTCCATGTGCTTGGCCGGCGTCGTGAACGGGATCTTCAAGGTCTGCTCGACGAGCGGTTTGTGCGCGAGCCCGATGCCGAGCGCGAGCCGGCTGCCGCACGCCTCCTGGGTGGTCAGGGCCTGCGCGGCGAGCATCAGCGGATGCCGGGTCCACGTCGGCACGACCGCGGTGCCCAGCTCGATCCGTGACGTCGCGGCGCCGGCCGCCGCGAACACCGTCAGCGCGTCCGGCACGGCCAGCTGGCCCAGCCAGTACGAGGCGAAACCCGCCGCCTCGGCCGCCGCGGCGTGCGCCACCAGCTTCGACACCGATGCCCCGGTGGCGACGAGACTCGACCCGTTGATCCCGATCCGCATGCCCGTACTCCCGAAGATCAGGTCGAGACCTGGCTGAACATCTCCACGCCGACGCCGGAGGTCGCGCCGCCGTCGACCACGATGTCGGTGCCGGTGATGTACGAGCTCTCGTCGCTGGCCAGGAACAGGGCAGCGGCGGCGACCTCGTGTGCCTCACCGATCCGGCCCAGGGGCGCCATCCGGGCACTCATGGCCTCGATGTCGACGCCGGCCATGTCCGGGGCGTCCATCATGCGGGTGCGGGTGGCACCGGGGCACACGGTGTTCGCGCGGATGCCCACGGAAGCGAGCTCCAGCGCGGCCACCCGGGTCATCCCGCACACCGCGTACTTGGCGGCCACGTAGGCGACCAGCGTCGGCGTGCCCTGGTGGCCGTCGATGGAGGAGATGTTGACGATGGAGCCGCCGCCGGCCGCCACCATCGGGCCCACGACCGCCTTCATGCCGAGGAACACCGCGATCTGGTTGACGTCGATGACCTCGCGGTAGATGTCCTCGGTCATGTTCGGGATGGGTACCGCGCGCAGGACGCCGGCGTTGTTCACCAGCACGTCGACCTTGCCGAAGCGCTCCACGGCGTCGGCGACCGCGGCGGTCCACTCGGCCTCTCTGGTGACGTCGAGGTGGCGGTAGGCGACCCGATCCGCCCCGGCCCCGCCGATCTCCTTGACCAGGGCCTCGCCCTCGTCGTCGATGACGTCGGTGACCAGCACCTTGGCGCCCTGCTCCGCGTACAGCGTGCTGATGGCCGCGCCCATTCCGCGCGCGCCACCGGTCACGATCGCTACCTTGCCGGCGAGTCGGTCGCCCATGTCAGGTCCTGCCTTCTGGGTGGGTGAGTGCTCAGTCGCGTGGGATGGCGAGATCAGCTGGTCCTGCGGGTGAGCGGGATGGAGTCGAACGCCCGGGTGAAGGCGCTGCGGTCCAGTCGCAGCACCTGGGAGTCGAGCTCGAAGTCCGGCAGGTGCGCCACAATGGCCTCGATCGCCTTGTTCGCCTCGACACGACCGAGGTGGGCGCCGAGGCAGACGTGCACGCCGTGACCGAACGCCAGGTGCTGGCCCTTGCGGGTCACGTCGAAGCGGTGAGGGTCCGGGTACTGGCGCTTGTCGCGGTTCGCCACGTGGATCATGCAGATCAGCGGCGAGCCGGCGGGGATCGTGACGCCCTGCAGCTCGACCTCGACGTTGTTCTCGCGGTAGACGAACTGCACCGGGGCGCACAGCCGCAGCGCTTCCTCGTTGGCCTGCGCGACCAGTGACGGGTCCTCGATCACCAGCTTGAGCTGGTCGGGGTTCCGCAGCAGGTAGGTGATGGTGTTCCCGATGAGGCTGGTGGTCGTCTCGTTCGCCGCGCCCATCAGGATGATCAGGAACAGCACCGCCTCGATGAGGGTGAGGGTGTCGCCCTCCTCGGCGCGCACCATGTCGCTGATCAGGTCGTCGCCGGGTTCCTGGCGGCGGGCCTCGATCAACGGCATGAACGTCATGCCGAACTCCATCAACATCCCGATGAGGTTCACCGCGGCCCCGGCGGTGCCCCGCTCGGGTCCGTGCACGCTGGCGGAGAGCACGTCGGACCAGCGCTTGAGGTCGGGGTGCTTGTCGACGGGCAGCCCGAGGATGTCGCCGATGACCCGGATCGGGACCGGCACCGCGAGCTTCTCGTTCACCTCGAAGGTCGAGGCAGTCTCGATGCCGTCGAGGCACTGCTTGACGATGGCGTCGACGCTGTCGCCGAGCGCCCGGATGCGGCGCGGCACGAAGCCGCGCGCCACGATGGCGCGGATGCGGGTGTGCAGCGGCGGGTCGACGCCGACGATGACGTTCGCGTTGCCGAACTCACTGAGGTCGAACGGGATGGATGCGATCAGGTCCTGCAGCCGCTGCAGCATCTCCGGGTCCTGGTCGCCCTCGAGCCGGGGCGGGAAGCCGATCAGCTGCTCCTGGTTCGGGCGCGCCGTGTAGAGGTCGTGGTTGCCCAGGATCTCCTTGACGTCCTCGTACCGCGAGATGACGTACTTGCCGTCGGGCAGCCGGTACACCGGGTGGTTCTCCACCAGCTGGTCGGCCGTCTCGGCGGTCCGGTCGTCACGCCAGGACACGTCCCAGGGATCGAAGAGAAACGTGTCGCTCCCAGCGG
>DASXJE010000261.1 GCA_036497565.1 Mycobacteriales bacterium | reverse complement strand
GAACGATGGCTTCGCTCGGGACCAGCGCGATGGCTTGAACTGGGACCACCCTGTCGCTGGTTGATGTTGTTGTGGATGGTGACGGATCGGGGTTGGTGGCGCGGCTGTCGTCGCGGAGCGAGCCGTAGGCGAGCGCAGCGGCGATAGCCGCGTGCACGCCATCCGGACCGTCTCGCGGTCAGGTGGCCTTGCGTCGGGCCAGGCCGTGACGGAAGCGCCAGGATTCGGTGCCGGTGTCGATGATGTGCGCGCGGTGGGTGAGCCGGTCGACGACGGCCTTGGCCATCCGGGCGTCGGGGAACACCTTGGTCCACTCGCCGAACGGAAGGTTTGTGGTCACGATCAGCGACCCCCGCTCGTGCAGTTCGGAGAGGACCTGGAAGACCAGCTCGGCTGCACCGTCGGGCAGGGTGAGGTAGCCGAGCTCGTCCAGGCAGACCAGCTCGGTGCGGGCGTAGCGGCCGACGACGCGGGCGAGCTCTTTGCGACTCTCGGCCTCTTGCAGCTCGTTGGCCAGCGCGGCGAGGGTGGTGAACCGCACGCGGCGTCCTTGTTGGCAGGCGCAGACCGCGAGCGCGATGCAGAGGTGGGTCTTGCCCGTGCCGCTATCGCCGATCAGGATCACGCTGTCGCGATCCTCGATCCAGGAGCCCTCGGCGAGCGCGGCGATCGTGGCCTGCGGGATCTTCGGGTTGTCTGAGAAGTGGAAGTCCTCAAGTCGCTTGATCTGCGGGAAGCGGGCGTCGATCAGCCGGCGCTTCTCGCGCCGCTCGGCTCGCTCGGTCATCTCCGCTTCCAGCAGCGCCGCCAGGTAGGCCACCGGCGTCTGTTGTTCGCGGACCGCCTCCTCGGCCATCTGTCGGAACCGACGGCGGACGGTCGGGAGCTTGAGCTCGACAGCGTGGGCGTCGATCAGCGCCTCCAATGCCGCGGTTCGCGCGTTCTTGGTGGCAGTCATCGCGCACCGCCGATCAGCCGGTCATAGCCGGACAGGTCGGGCTCGGGTCGGTCGTGCGCGGCAAGACGAGCTTCGAGCCCGTCGAGCCTGGCAACCGGAGCCGGGGCGCCAGTCCGCCGGGCGAGGACGCTGACGGCGCGGCCGTCGATCGCGCCAGCCGCCAGCACGCCCCGGACGGCCAGCTCGACGGTCGCGGGCCCATGCTCGCGGCAGAGCATCAGCACGTCGACCATCTGCTTGTCAGCTTCCGACTCACCCCACCGCGCCCGCAGCGCAGTCCACAGCTCATCGAACGTGCCTGGCCAACTGCCGCGGTCGCGTTCCTGGGCCAGCGGCAATGACCGAGCGAGCGCGCCGGGCTTGCGAGCGAGCAGCTCGAGATAGTGATCGAGCGTCGCGCGGGTGCCGTGTTTGCCGTGCAGCCGCTCGTGACAGGCGACCTGGCGTTCGCGGTGCCACACCCGGATCTCGCTCGCGCCGACCTGCGCGCTCACCTTCAGACCGGCGAGCGCGACGGGGACCGAGTACCGGTTCTGACGCACAGTGATCAGCGCCTTCGCGTCGACCCGCACGACCGTGGTCTCGGTCGCGTCGAACGGCACCGGCAACGCACGCAGCAGCGGCCGTTCCTCGGCGAGTTGCTCGGCGACGGTGCCCGGCCGCCCCGTGATCCGCCGACCGAGACCCTGCTCACATGCGTCGACGAGCAGCTGGTTGAGCTGGCCGATCGACCCGACCGCCGGGACCGGGACGAGGTGGTTGCGCCGAAACCGGCCGACCTCGCCCTCCACACCGCCCTTCTCGTGCGCGCCCTCGATCCCCGGGGTGGTGAAGATCGAGTCAAACAAGTAGTGCGAGCGCATCGCGACAAACCGATCGGTCTCCACCCGCCGGCGACCGCGCAGCACCTTCTTCACCGCCGAGCCCAAGTTGTCGTATCTGACCTCGGCGAACACCCCACCAAACCAATCGAACGCAAGCACGTGGCCTTCCAGGAACGCCTGCTGGGTCTGCACCGGCGAGGCCACCGAGAACGCCGCCCCCGAGAAACACGACCGCATATGGAACACGTGCACCCTCGTCCGGGCGCCCGCGAGATCGACGTCGGCCTCGCCCCAATCGACCTCGGCCGTCCGCGCGGGCGCGTGGACCTGCGGCACGAACACCTGCCCAACCGTCAACCCCAGCTCCCGCCGACGCTTGTGCACGTGCTGGCGCACCGTCACCTCTGCGACCTCAACGCCGTGCTCATCGACCAGTCGCTTCCAGATCCGCTTCGCGGTATGCCGCTGCTTGCGCGGCGCCACCAGGTCGGCGATCAGCCACTCATCGATCAGCTCGCGGTACTCACCGAGCTTCGGCGCGAACCGGTTCTCCGGCCGCTTGCGCGGCGGCGGAACTGGCGACGCCAACGCCTGACGGACCGTCCCGCGACCGACCCGATACCGCGCCGCGAGCGCCCGCTCTGACAACTCCTCACGATCACGGTCCCTTCTGATCTGCTCGAACAACTCCACTCTGGACCCCACTTTCCGGCCGCCTCCGATCCACGCTCGATGAGCGCCAGATCGTCAGCCGCCAGCCGGACGGGGCGGTACCGAATCAGACCATCGCACTGGTACCGAATCAGAGCATCGTTCTCACGTACTGACGTGTGTGCAGCCGACCCGACCTTCCGGACGAGTCATCGAGGTCAAACAGCTCAGCGGGCTCGAGCCTGACATCGCCGACGCTCGGTAGGTCCAGCATGTACCGATAGGAAGAAGCCTCTCGCAGCTGAACTGCGGGC
>DASXJE010000260.1 GCA_036497565.1 Mycobacteriales bacterium | reverse complement strand
ACCCCGGCGCGGCGGGCGGCCTCGGCGATGCTCAGGCCCGCCTGGGGATCGGCGTGAGTGGACCCGGGTACCGGCTGCGGCTTGACTTCGAGCACGCTCTAAATCCTAGCGTTGAAGCATGACAGCAACACTGATCACCGGGGCGAACAAGGGTCTCGGCTTCGAGACCGCGCGCCAGCTCATCGCCGGCGGCCACACCGTCTATCTCGGCAGCCGGGACGCCGAACGCGGGCGCCGGGCCGCCGAGCAGCTGGGCGCGCGGGCAGTCCAGCTCGACGTCACCGACGACGCGTCCGTGGCGGCCGCGGTGAAGACCGTCGAGGCCGACGGAGGGCTGGACGTACTGGTCAACAACGCCGGTATCGCAGAGGAGTGGACGAGTAGCAACGTCGTGGTCGGCGCCGGGGACCTGACCGCCGACCTGATGCGGCGCACGTTCGAGACGAACGTCTTCGGCACCGTGCGCGTCCTCCATGCGTTTCTCCCGCTGTTGCTGCGTTCAGCTGCTCCGGTCGTGGTCAACGTCAGCAGCGGGCTGGCCTCGCTGACCCGGCTCACCACGCCGGGCGGCAGGTCCTACGCCTACCCGGGCGTCGCCTACCCGGCGTCGAAGGCCGCGGTCAACATGCTCACCGTGCAGTACGCGAAGGCGTTCCCGACCATGCGGATCAACGCGGTCGAACCCGGCTTCACCAGTACCGACCTGAACGGGAACACCGGCGTGCAGACCGTCGAGGAAGGCGCCGAGATCATCGTGCGCATGGCACGGGTGGGTCCTGACGACCCGACCGGAGGCTACTTCGACGCCGAAGGCACCCTGCCCTGGTAGATCCGCCGGTGCTTTTCGGGACTGCCCGTTACTCGCTAGCGACGATCTTGCGAGTCCAGAGAACCAGCCCGTCATCGTCGACCCCGGTCTCCGTGAACCCCGCTGCGGTGGCCGCCCGCCGGCTCGCCACATTGTCCTGTTCAACCGCACCCACGACGGACTCCGCCGAGGCGAGGACATCCTCGCCGAGGGCCAATCGCGCTATCTCGGCCGCGTACCCCCGTCCTCGGGAGTGCCGGAACACCAGCAGTGCAATCCAGACCCGTGCGCCGTCCCGTTCGGCATCGAGATAACCGACCGGCCGCTCGTCATCGACCACAATCCAGCCATGGCGGTTCGGGTCGTCACGAACCAACCGCCACCACGTCCGGTAGCTCATGCCACCCAACCTCTTGGCGGCCTCGCGATCATCCGCTGTCGACGTCTCGAGCGTGGCAACGTCGTCCTCACGCACTGGTCGCAGTCGCAGTGACACGGCAGGAAGTCTCGGGCCAGCGGCTGCACGGACGCAAACCGGAGAGCGGCCCGCACTCGGCGCGCGGATTGCGTCCGACTGGGCATGGTCAAACAGGTGTCACCCCGGGATACTGCCGCCGTGGCGTACGACGTCGATATTGCCAACCGGCTCCGCGAGATTCTGGCCAGCGAGCCCGGAGTCGTCGAGAAGCCCATGTTCGGCGGCCTGGCCTTCATTGTTGCCGGACACATGGCGGTCAGCGCAAGCCGTCAGGGCGGCCTGCTGCTGCGCGTCGATCCGGCACAGACCGACACCCTGATCGTCGATCCCCGAGCGAGCCGGTTCGTCATGCGCGGACGGGAGATGGACGGCTGGCTGCGAGTTGACATCGACGCGC
>DASXJE010000259.1 GCA_036497565.1 Mycobacteriales bacterium | reverse complement strand
ATCCGCGGTCGAGTCGTCCGTCGTACCAGTGCGCGGCCAGGCGCCACAGCGTGGCGAGATCCAGGACGTATCCGCGGTCGGTCCCGGTCTCCTCGAGCCAGGTGTCGACGCAGTCCGGGGAGCAGAAGAGACGCTGGTGGGCGCAGGTGTGCACGACGTCGACCCACATGTCCGCGGCCGGGATCATGAAGTGCGCCACCTGCTCACCCTCCGGTGGTGCGGTGCGGGTGACGTTCCAGGCGTGCGGTCGGCCGCAGGCGGGGCACTGCGTCGCCACGAGCACCTCAGGTACGCCGGGCACCAGGTGGGGCAGCGCAAAGGAGTCCCAGGCGCAGCCGCCCCACCACAGGGTGCGTGCGCCCATGACACTGAACCCCAGCGGCACGGCGGAGAAAGGATGCGCCATCACCACCCGTGGCCCGGCCGACGGATCGTCATCACTCTCGGCGAGGGCCAGATGCCGGTCGCGGACCAACTGCCGGAGCCCCGTCTCGACGTCGTCCTCCTTGGCGTCGAGCAGGTCGGCGAGACCGTCGATCCGGGGAACCGTCCCAATCTCGGCGAACGACCGGTATACCGCCAGACGCAGATCCTCCAGGTCCACGACCCGATGATTCCATGCCCACCGATCGGAATGGCCGGCACGACGCGACTCCGCGGTGAGTAGCGTGCCCCCATGAATGACCGTGTGCTTCTCCAGGTCCGCGACGGGCTCGCCCGGGTGACCCTCAACCGCGGCGAGAAGTACAACGGACTCGACCGGCGCATGCTGCAAGGCCTGGTGGAGACCGCGGGCCGCATCGCATCCGACCGCTCGATCCGGGTCGCGATCCTGACCGGGGCCGGCAACGCGTTCTGCGCGGGCCTCGACTTCGCGTCCGTCGGCAAGTCCCCCACAGCGCTCATCCGGGCCGGCCTGAAGCTGCCGGGCCAGAAGACGAACCTCTTCCAACGGGCCTGCTGGGTCTGGCGCGAGCTGCCCGTCCCGGTGATCGCGATACTGCACGGGCACGCCGTCGGCGGCGGCTTGCAACTCGCGCTCGCCGCCGACTTCCGGTTCGCCACCCCCGACTGCAGGCTGTCGATCATGGAAGGCAAGTGGGGGCTGATCCCGGACATGACCGCGTCGGTGACCTTGCGCGAACTCGTCCCGATGGACATCGTCAAGCGGCTGATCATGACCGCGGAGGTCTTCGACGGCCGGCAGGCGCTCGATTACGGCATCGTCACCGGAGTGTCCGACGACCCGCACAAGGACGCGGAAGCACTCGCCGGCCAACTCATCAACCGCTCACCCGATGCGCTCGCCCTGACCAAACGGCTGCTGCATCGCACCTGGAACAAGTCACCGCGCCGGGCATTCTGGACCGAAAGCGTCTTGCAGACCCGCCTGTTGCGAGGCGCGAACCACGGGATCGCACGAACCGCGAACCTTGCCAAGGAAGTGCCGAGCTACGTCAGCCGACGAGTTCGCTGAAAGGGGTCCGGTGGTCGACTCTGACATCGACGCGGTCGTCGTCGGCGCCGGCCCCAACGGACTGGCGGCCGCGCTTACGCTTGCCGAACGCGGGTTGACGGTGCGCGTCTATGAGAGTGCACCCACGCCGGGCGGCGGCTGCCGGACCGCTGACCTGACCCTCGACGGCTTCCGGCACGACGTGTGCGCATCCGTTCACGCGTTGGCCCGCGTCTCCCCGTTCTTCCGGACGTTGGACGTCGAGCGATCCGGCGTGCAGTTCGCGGAGCCGGAGATTGCGTTCGCGCATCCGCTCGGCGGTGACCGCGCGGCCGCGCTTTGGCGCGACGTTGCCCGCACTGCCGACGAGCTCGGCACCGACGGTCCGGCGTGGACGAGGTTGTTCGGACCGCTCGCCCGCGACGCCGAGGTGATCTGGCCCGACATCCTCGGCCCGCTGCGCAGCGTACCGAGACATCCCTTGACGATGGGCCGCCTCGCCGTGCCCGCCGTACGCTCGATCGCCGGTCTCGCGAAGTCCCGCTTCGCCGGCGAGGAGGCGCGTGCGCTGCTCGCCGGAGTGGGGGCGCACTCGATGCGTCGACTCGACGCGCCTTTCACCGCCGCATTCGGCCTCGTCCTCATCACGACCGCCCACACGGCGAACTGGCCGGTCATTCGGGGGGGAAGCGGCGTGCTCGTGACGGCGCTGGTCGACCGACTTCGTTCCCTCGGCGGGGAGGTCGTGTGCGATACGACAGTCACTGACCTCGCGCAGCTGCCTTCCGCTGACCTCACGATCCTGGACGTGACTCCCCACCAGCTTCTCTCCATCGCCGGTGACCGGCTTCCCGCCTGGTATCGCACGGCTCTCGCCCGCTACCGCTACGGCCCGGGAGTGTGCAAGGTCGACTGGGCCCTGAAGGAGCCGGTTCCGTGGGCGGCTGCGGAATGCCGGGCCGCAGGGACCGTCCATGTCGGAGGGACGCTGACCGAGATCGCCCGGAGTGAGCGCGACGTGGAGCGAGGCAGGCACCCCGACGCGCCGTACGTCCTCGTGGTGCAACCCACGCTGATGGACCCGAGCCGCGCACCGGACGGCCACCACACACTGTGGGCCTACTGTCACGTGCCGGCCGGCTCGACGCGCGACATGACCGACGTCATCGAGCGACAGATCGAGCGGTTCGCCCCCGGCTTCACCGACACCATCATCGGTCGATCAAGCAGGACGGCGGCCGACTTCGAGTCGTACGACGCCAACTACGTCGGCGGGAACATCCTTGGTGGGCGAGCCTCACTGACCCAGACATTGTTCGGTCCGACGCCGGGCTGGTCGCGGTACAAGACACCCCTCAAAGGTGTCTATCTGTGCTCGTCCTCGACGCCGCCCGGCGGCGGAGTGCATGGCATGTGCGGATACTGGGCCGCGCGGGAGGCGCTCGCCACATTCGGACCCACCAGCAAGACACGAGGCACACGACGAGAGGACAACCATGGCTGATCCCCAGGCGCTACTCCGCGACGCGCGGGTCGTCGTGCTCTACGACTGGCCGTCCGAGGACGTGCCCGACACGCTGACCCGGGCCGGGTACGACGTGATCGTCTTCGGCGGACCGAATCCCGATGACGTCTTCCGCAATGAACTGCGGGACGGAGAGGTCGTCGCGCACCGCATCGGCGTACCGCCCACGCAGGCGGACCTCGTCTACAGCTTCCGACCCGTCGACGAGCTTCCCGGCATCGTGAACGCCGCTGCGGAGATGGGTGCCAAGGCGGTCTGGCGACAGACTGGTCGCGACGACTCCGGCGAGCGTGATCCACGGGGATGCGCAGCCTCTCCGGACGAATCCGCGCAGGCACTGGCGCTGGTCGAGCAGGCCGGAATGATCTACATCGAGAACAGCTACATCGCCGACGCCGTACGCAGCATCCGCCCGCACCCCTGACGCGGAGTAATGCGGGTGCGGCCGGGGAGCCCGCTGCGGAACACTGGCTTTTCGTGGATGCGGCCGAGGTTCGACAGCAGTTCGATGCCACCGGCGTCGTCCGGCTGGATGCGGCCTTCACTCCTGAGGAAGCGGCCGCCATGCGCAGCGCGGCGTGGCGATACGCCGAACGGAAAGCAGCCGGCCTGCGGATCGACGATCCGACCACCTGGCCTCAGGGTCAGCCACCGCTCAGCTGGAAGGGGCTCAAGGGCAACCGCGCCTTCGCGCCGCTGACCGACAACGATGCCGTGGGCGGCGCTCTCGACGCGATCTTCGGCGTCGGCGGGTGGATTCATCCGAGGCCCGGGGCGCAGCTGCTCGTCACGTTCCCGAGTCCGGGTCCCTGGACCCTTCCCGACGGCTGGCACATGGACTGTGGGTTCGAGCAGCCGACCTGGCCGGTGTTCTCCGTCAAGTTGTTCGCGTTCTTCGGTGACGTCGGACCCGAAGGCGGCGGCACGATGCTGCTTCCGGGCAGTCACCGACTTGTCGATCGTTACCGGAAGGATCTCCCTCCGGGTACCGGCGCAGGCGCCACGAACTGGCGTCCCTTCATGCGCCATGACCCGTGGTTGGCCCAGCTTCTCGAGGGTGCGAATCAGCCGGACGGTGGTCGCTCACTCGTCGGCCGGTCGCACGACATCGACGGGCTACCCGTCGAGGTCGTGGAACTGACCGGACGGCCGGGGGACGTCGTCATCGCCCACCTGCACGTCTTCCACAGCGCGGCTCCCAACACCAGTAAGCATCCTCGGCAGATGCTCGGCAAGGGAATCGCGGCGCCGACCTAGGGGTCGACCGCATCTAAGCCTTGTCGCGGATCGGGGTGTTCTGCCCCGCCGCCAGCCACCAGCGCCCGCCGCGGCGGACGAGGACGTAGAGCGCCATCTCGGAGAAGTCCGGCCCGCCGTCCGTGGCGTCCGCCAGCGACCGACGGCGGACGTGGGTGAGGACCAGGTCGGGCGCGGGAGCCGAGGTCTGCACCACCTCGTAGCGGGACGTCGCCACACCCGACGCGTCCAAGATCGAATGGTGCGCGACGTTCACGGACGCATAGCCGGCGAGAACCGCGCCGTAGGGGCCGCCCCACATCACGTCCTCGGCGTACGAGCTGTCGTAGAGATCGGCGTCGTCCGAATCGAGTCCCTTCTGCAGCTGTCCCACCAGTTCCGTCACGGCACCATCAGCGCTCGCCGCATCGCCCGGCCGGTGGAGCGCCGGCCGCGTCGTCTTGTCGCCGGTATCAGCGCCCCGTTCGTCGGCCGTGTCTCGCAATGGCCGCAACGCCGTAGCCCACCGCAGCAGACCGTCGAGCATGCGGGCGCGCCTCACCTCCTGACGTTCGCGTGGAGCGACGTGACCGTCGCCATCGAAGTCTTCGGACAGACTCAGCGCGACGGTCGGCCCCACACCGGCCATCCCGAGCTCGGCCGTGATGCCGCGGAGATGTTCGACCGCGCGAACCCCGCCGTCGAGGCCGTAGCCGACGAAGGCGACAGCCTTGTCGTGCCACTCGAAATAAAGGTGATCCAGCGCGTTCTTCAGCGCGGCCGTGGTGGAGTGGTTGTACTCCGGTGAGACGAGCACGAAGGCGTCGTAGCCGGCGATCAAGGCCGACCACTCCCGGGTGTGTGGCAGCGTGTATTCGCCGAACGCAGGCGGGCTGGGCTCGGCGAGCGTCGGCAGCGCGATGTCGTCGAGATCGATCACCGTCACCTCGGCCGTGTCCGGAGCCCCGGCGCGTACCCAGTCCGCGACCGCCTTCGAGCGGTTGTTCGGTCGTCTGCTCCCGGCAATAACGGCCACCCGGACGGCCGACTCTGTTGACCTCACCACGAGTCCTCTCCTTGTCGGTCTTAGCTCTGTGCACTGCGTCGACGAAGCTAGGGGGTCAAGTGCACTTGAAGGCAAGTCCGTCCTCGGCGAGGATGGGGTCATGCAGCGCGAGTGGAACGCCTCCGGAAGCTCCGATTTGCATGTCGCCGGCCTCACGGTCGGGCAGGTCGCCGACCGCATGCAGCTCGCACGATCCGCGGTGCGCTGGTACGCCGACCAGGATCTGCTGCCCTGTGAACGCACGGCCAACAACGAGCGGCGGTTCTTCGGGGACGTACTCTGCCGGGTCGCAATGATCCGGGCGGCGCAGCGAGTCGGGTTGTCACTCGACGAGATCAGGCAGGCGCTGGCCGCCCTGCCACCTGGCGTCCCGCCCACGCCTCAGGACTGGGACCGGCTCGCCGCACGACTGCGCGAAGTGATCGTCGAACGGATCGACCACCTCTTTGCGCTGCTCCACGACATGGCGCCCGCACCCTCCTGACGGAAGGATCAGGCCATGCCCATTCACACTGGTCGCTATACGGCCGACATCGACGGCGACTTCGTCGTCTTCCTCATCGGCATGCGATTCAATCGGCCCTGGCGGGTCCAGAAATGGTGGCCCGTCGCGACGGCAATGCCGAAGATGCTCCGGGCCTTGGACCAGCACCCGGAATTGGGCTGCCTCGGCTACCACCAGTGGGTCGGGCGCACCACCGTCGTCCTGCAGTACTGGCGTGACTTCGAGTCGCTCGACCGGTTCGCCCGGGACGGAGACCTTCCGCACCTGGACCCATGGCGGCAGTTCAACCGCGCCGTACGCGACTCCGGTGACGTGGGAATCTGGCACGAGACCTATCGGGTGCGCGCGGGCGAGTACGAGACGGTGTACGGCAACATGCCGACCTACGGCCTGGCGGCCGCCTCACGCAGCGTGCCCATCGCCCGCAAGGCGCAGACGTCAGCGGCGCGGATCGGTGCCACCAGCACCGACGAGCCCGCCGTCGAGCCGTACTGACCCGAACCCTACTCATGATCAAGAGGGGATTCGTAGGGCGTTTCGTACCGGAATCCCCTCTTGATCACGGGTCTGTTCGCTGCAGGGAGGAGTTGTCATCTCTCAACTGACCGACGAGTTGGTCGCTGCTGCGATGACCCGTTACCTGGGCGAGCCGGTCACCGGAACCGAGCAGTTGGCCGGTTACGTCGGCAACCAGGACTTCATGATCCACACCGCGGGCGGGGACTTCGTGCTCAAGGTCGGTGACCGGCGTGAACTGACCGCCGAGGCCTGGGCGTGTGAGCGGGTCGGTTCCGTTGGGGTCACCGCCCCGGACGTGGTCGCGCTCGACGTGGACCGGCACGCCTTGCCCGCGCCGTTTCTCCTGATGCGCCGGATGTCCGGCGCCGCGGTCTCCCACGGCCGTCATCCGGCCCTGGTGGAGGCGGGCAGGCAGCTACGGCGGGTCCATTCCATCCCCATGACCGGATACGGCTTCCTGACCGGCGAGCGGGACACGGCCGATGCCCTGATCGGAGCGCATCCGACCTGGGCAGGGTTCACCGCCGAGGCCGGCGCATGCCTCGATGAGCTCGTCGTGCACCAGGTGATCAGCGGCGGGCTCGCGGACCGGCTCCAGAAGGTGCTGCATGAGCTCCGCGACACCGTGCGCTTCGACGGACCGGGCGTTCTCCTGCACGGCGATCTCAAGCCGCCGCATGTGTTCGCCGACGAGGGACGTTTCGTCGGCATCATCGACTGGGGCGACGCGGCATGTGGCGACCCGCTCTACGACCTCGCCCGGTTCTCGCTGGTCGGTGCCGAAGCCCTCACGACGCTGCTCACCGGTTACGGGCTGGACCTCGACGACGACCTGCAGACGACCTTCGCGGTCTACCGGCTGATCAGGATGACGACGATCCTGCGCGAAGAACTCCGGGCCGGCGGCGACTGGTTCGCGACCTACCGGGCCGCCATCGAATCCGATCTGGACCGACTGGCGCGCTAGCGGTCCCAATCTCATGCCCGCTTCCGTGGTTGCCCGGGCGACCGACGGTGCTGTCGTGGGGTGGTACCGACGATCTGCCGGAACACGCGGGCGAAATGCTGACCGGAGCTGAATCCGACGTCGATCGCGACGGCGGTCACCGGCATGTCGCTCGTCTCGAGGAGGCGTCTGGCGTTCTCCACCCGACGCTCGGTGAGGTAGCGGTGCGGTGACATCCCGACCTGGGTGGTGAAGAGCGCAGCCAGGTAGGTGGGGGCGAGCCCGACATCGGTGGCGAGCTCATGCAGCGTCCAACGGTGGGCGCAGTCGTGGTCGACGAGCTCTTTGACCCGGAGCACCGCGGGATGGATGTTCTGCAAGGGAACCGGCGCCGACGGCAGGAGGAGGCGGGTCACCTCGAGGATCAACCGGTCGACGGCAAGCTTGAGCCCTTCGCCGGCCAGGCCGAGGCGGGCGGTCAGTTCGCGGGTCAGGTCGGCGAACGGTGCGCTGACGGTGTGTGCCTGCTGGCGATGGATGACCGGCGGTGGCTCCTCCCACAGCGGGGCCAACTGCTGGTGACGGCGGAGCACGCTCTGCAGGTCGACCGCCGCGAAGTAGAAGTGGTGGTTGGCGGCGGGCCGGTCGACCATCTGATGGACGACCCGGGGGGCGACGGCAAAGAGGTTTCCCGGTTGGAGCGCCAGGTCCTGGTCGCCGGCCCGCCAGCGGCTGAGGCCGTGCATCTGCAGATAGAACTCCCAGACGGGGTGGCTGTGCCGCGTGACCAGGTATCGGCCGGGAGCCCATTGCTCGCCGGCGTGGACGAGTCCACTCACCGAATCGTCGACCTCGGCGAGGAATCCGGCCCGGATACCGGACGGACGTCGAATCTCGACCACCTGGTGATCGTGTACGAAGTCCTGCACATCGTGCAAGCCGAGATCGGCCCGGCGTCCTATCGTCTGGGCTCATGGACGCGACTCTGAGCGCTCTGCTGCCGACGGACGAGGACATCGCGTCGTTCGAGGAGCATGGCTTCTGGATCTCGCCGGTGATCGTCCCGCCGGAGGTCCTGGATGCCGCGGAGCGGGGCATGGCCCGCTTCTACGCCGGCGACCTGGACCGCGAACTCCCGGTCAGGGGATGGACGCCCGAGGACGGCGACGTACTCCGCAAGAACGACTACTCGTCGCTGCGGGTGGATGAGCTCGGGGATCTCGTGCGCTCCCCGGCGATCGGTGCGACGGCCGCGCTGCTGTCCGGCGCCGACTCGATCCGGTTGTGGCACGACCAGCTGCTGTACAAACCGGCCGATGCGGGGGATGCCCCCACCAAGGTCGGATGGCACACCGATCGGCAGTACTGGCAGACCTGTTCCTCCGAACGGATGCTGACCGCCTGGGTGGGCTTCCACGATGTCGACGAGACCAACGGCGCCGTCTCCTTCCTCGACGGCAGTCACCGGTGGGACGTCACCGGGCTCAACTTCTTCTCGCAGGACCTCGACGGGCTGCAGGCCGAAGTCCGCCGCCAGGGATTCCCCTGGACCCCGCGACCTTCCCGGATGCGTCGGGGGCAGGTGAGCTTCCACCACTGCCGCACCGTCCACGGCAGCGGACCCAACAACAGCTCGCAACCCCGTCGCTCCATGGCGATCCATCTCCAGCCCGGCGACAACCACTGGGTCGATCGAGACGCGCGCCACCCCGACGATGACCTGGTACGTCTCGTGGACGGCGTACCCGACTACACCGACCCGGCGATCTGCCCGCAGTTGTATCCCCGATGAGCCCGGTTCGGCGTCTCCAGTGGCTAGGTGAAAGGGTTGCTCATCGTGAGTGATAGCTCTGCCGTATCCCGGCGGTCGTTCCTGTATGGCTCAGCGCTGGCGGCAGGGTCGGTGGTCCTCGCAGCCTGCTCGAGTTCGAGCAGCACCAAGCCCACGTCGGGAGGTGGCGGGGCCAACGGTCTCAGCTCAGGGGGAGGCTCCGCGGCGAAGGTGGGCTCGGCCCGACAGCCACTCGCGGCACCGGCGAGCTTCCACGAGTCGCCCGCGTTGAAGGGTAAGGGGCTGCCGGCGGTCAAGGACCGGCTTCCGGAGAGCCCGTACGTCGTCCCGCACACCTGGGTGGAACGCGGTAACTACGGCGGGGTCATCAACACGACCGTCTTCGGCACGACCGGGATGCAGAACGCGAGCTCGATCCACAACTACTACTACGGCTTCTCGCCCACGCGGTGGCTCAATGACGGCACCGACATCGGCCCTGGTACGGCGGAGAAGTGGACGAGCAACGCCGATGCCACCGAGTGGACGGTCTACTTCCGCAAGGGCCTGAAGTGGTCCGACGGCCACCCGTTCAGCGTCGACGACGTGTTGTTCTGGTACTACGACATGGCCGTCCCGGGCCACGACGCCCAGACCGTGCCGCCGGACTGCCAGTCGGCCAAGGGCACGCCCTGCGTGATGAAGAAGGTCGACGAGTCGACGCTGAAGATCACCTACGACGCGCCGCAGCCGCTGGTGCCCGAATACCTGGCCGCGTGGGCGAAGGGCAACATCGGCCAGAACGGCCCCATCTGGGTCCTGCCCAAGCACTACCTGAAGCAGTTCCACCCCAAGTACAACAAGAAGGTCCCCAAGGACTGGGATTCCGCGGGTCGGCTGTGGGAGCAGAAGGCGACCTGGTCGAGCAACCCGGACTGTCCGGTGCTGACCGGTTACCGGTGCAAGAGCTTCAACAACAACAGCGGCGCTGTGTTCGAGCGCAACCCCTACTACTACGTCGTGACGAAGGACGGCGATCAACTGCCGTACATCGACGAGTGGCGGATCAACATCACCCAGAACGCCCAGGCGATCAAGCTGCAGGTCCAGCAGGGCAAGCTCGACTACTGCGACGGCACGATGACACAGATCGACCTGTCCGACGTCTCGACGCTCTCGCAGACCCAGAAGCGGGGCAACTACAAGATCGTCCTGTGGGACAGCGGCGACGGCACGGGCTCGATGTTCTTCCTCAACTACGACTACATCGCCGTGAACAAGAAGTACGGCACGCTGTTCCGCGACAAGCGGTTCCGGCAGGCGATCTCCTACGCGTTCGATCGTCCGACCGCCCAGAAGGCGCTCTACTTCGAGACCGGCGAGCAGACCACGGGCACCAGCGGTGTGAAGATCACCGAATTCAGTGACGGCCCGGACGGGCCGAAGCTCTTCACGCAGTGGCGGGACTCCTACAAGGCTCACGACGTCGCGAAAGCCAAGTCGCTTCTGGCCGAGCTCGGGTTGAAGGACACCAACGGCGACGGCTACGTCGAGTTCCCGGACGGTTCCAAGCTCTCGATCGACATCCCGTACTCCGCGGACATCGGCGACACCGAGGGCGCCAAGGACGATCAGCTGGTCGCCAACGCCAAGAGCGTCGGGCTGCACATGGAGCGCCGCCCGATCCCGCCACAGTCCTTCGCCGACTTGTGGAACGGGGGCACCCTCATGTCCCACACCAACTGGTCGGTCGGCGACGGGGCGACGGTGCTCGTCTACCCGCAGTGGCTGGTCCCCCTCGAGGCGAGTCGCTGGGCACCGTTGGAAGGGTCCTACTACACGGTGGTCGGCACCCCCAAGGAGCACCAGGAGACGAACGTTTCTCCGCTGAAGAGGCAGCCGCCACGGATGCCCGCGGACAAGGGCGGACCGGTCGAGCAGCTGACGAAGCTCTACAACCAGACCAAGTCCGAACCGGACCATATGAAGCGCAACCAACTGGTGTGGAAGATGATCAAGATCCACATCAACGAGGGCCCGTTCTTCATGGGCACGGTCGCCAACTTCCCGCGGGTGAACATCCACAGCAACGATCTGCGCAACGTGCCGGACCGCAACAACCTCGCACTGCACGGCCTCAACGGCCCGTGGGTGTTCCCGACGCCGGCGATGTACGACCCGGAGTGCTGGTACTGGGACAGCCCGAGCAAACACCAGACCTAGGACCGCACCTCGACGCATCCGGCGGCCTCCTCGTTCGCCGGACGTCGCGAGTCATCGCCCGTAGGCTCGATCGGACACGATGCCGTTCCGACGACAGCACGGGGAGATCACCATGCCGAAGCCGACGATCGTCCTGGTGCACGGGGCGTGGGCCGATGCATCCAGCTGGAATGCCGTCGCGTCCGAGCTGCAGGACCAGAACTTCACGGTTCTCGGACCGCCGAATCTCTTGCGCGGGGTCGCATCTGACGCGGCGTCCATCTCCTCGTTCGTCGCCCAGCGCACCAGCGGTCCCGTCGTTCTGGTCGGGCACTCCTACGGCGGGTTCGTCATCACCAACGCCGGGGCCGACGGCGGCGACGTGCGAGCGCTGGTCTACGTCGATGCGTTCGTTCCCGACGAAGGCGAGACGACTTTCGGGATCCTCGGCGGATCCGGATCGGCACTCGACGTTCCCGACCCGACCACCGTCCTCGACCTCGTCAGTTACCCGGGCGGCCCGGAAGGGGATCTCGATGCGTTCCTGAAAGCCGACACGGTGCACACCTCCTTCGCCCAGGACCTGCCCGAGCGGGACCGCTGGTTGATCGTGGAGAGCCAGCGGCCGCTCACTCTGAGCGCCAACACCACCCCGTCCGCCCCGCCGGCCTGGAAGACACGCCCGAGCTGGATGGTCATCGGCACGGAGGACCGGGTCATCCCACCGGACACCCAGCGTCACATGGGCGAGCGCGCAGGTGCGACCATCACCGACGTGGCCGCCTCGCACGTCTCGATGGTGTCGCAGCCCCAGGCGACGATCGACGCCATCCTCGCCGCGGTCGCTGCCGTCGGCTGACGCTACGACGAGGTCAGGCCAACGCGGGCACGAGGTGTTCCCACACGCAGTCGAGGATCTGTGTCGTCGGCCCCAGGTAGTGCGCCGTGACACTGACACACGCGCGGTGTTCGGGAAGCACGATCCCGAACTGCCCGTAGATGCCGTCCATGCGCCAGGCACCGTCGCGAGCGCATAGCCACACGTGCAGCCCGTAGGTCCGATTGTCCGGCTCGGCGCGACCCGTGGCAGTCGTGTCCGTGGTCATGCGAGCGATGTAGTCGGCGGGAACCAGGCGACGGCGGTCGTACGTGCCGTCGTGCAGGAGCAGTTGCGTGATCCTGGTGATCTCCGAGGTCCGCAGCTGAAGCCCGATTGCTCCGAGCGGGAAGCCGAGCGGACAACGCAACCATTGCGGATTCCGAATGCCGAGCGGGTCGAACAGACGAGGGACCAGGAAGTCACGGAGATCCAGGCCGGAGATCGAGTGAACGACCCGACCGAGGACGTAGGCGTTTCCGCCCGCGTAGTGGTAGGTCGAACCGGGCTCGGCCACGAGCGGAGTGGCAAGGAAGTCGCGGGCCGGATCGCCGGGATGATCGGCATCGTCATCCGCCCAGCGATAGCCGTTTCCGGCCGTCATACGAAGCAGGTGCCCCACCGTGATCTTCTCGCTGCCCGTTGCCGCGGTGTCGGCGAGTTCGGGCAGATGCGCGAGTACGGGGTCGTCCAGGCTGAGCGCACCGTCGCTCTCGAGCATGCCGACCGCGAGCGACGTCACGGTCTTCGACACCGAAAACACATCACGACGGATGTCATCGATCCGGCGACGCTCGCCGTGCGGGCCGTCGTCGGCGACGACCTGGACGGCGTCGATCCCCAGCCGACGAGCGTCCGCGACCTCCCAGAACCGGTCGAGCGCGGCGTCGAGGTCCATCGCTCAAGACTAGATCGACGCGATCGACAAGCCGGATCGCGGCAACGTGCATGCCTGGCAGAGCATGTATCGAGAAGGCAGTACCATGCCAGCCGCCAAGCCAAATCCTTGGTCAGGAGGCGACGAATGGTGACGGGCCCGGATCGGTCGCGGGACGAGCAGCAGGGCAGCGGCGCCTTCCCGGCGATGCCGCAGGCTGAGCTGCCCGCCGACCGGCCGGTGGCGCCGCCGCGGCAGGTCAGACTCGCCGCGACCCTGCTGGTCGTCAACCTCGTGCTGAGCATCCTGGTGACGGTGCTGTCGGTGGTGGAGAAGAACCAGATCATCGCCGTCACCCTGAGGGCCGGCCATTCGGGGATGACGGCGGCGGCGGCCAGGCAGGCGATCACCGCCACGCTATGGACGAGGGCGGCGCTCAACGTCGTCGTGGGCGTCCTCTACGTGTTCCTGATCTCGCGGCTCTACCGGGGCAAGCGATGGGCGTGGCGCCGGCTGGTCTGGCTGTCGGTGGCGGGTTCGGTCGGCATGATCTACCTGCTGTCGCGGCCCTACCCTGCGGTATTCAAGGTGGAGCAGGTGATCCAGCTCGCCGTACTCGTCTCGATCGCCGCCTGCGTGCTGCATCCGCGGACCCGCGCCCACTACGCGAAACCCGCCTAGCTGGCAGGCAGGACGTACCGACTCGCCGCTGTCGGCGGCCGAGGCTACATTCGGCGCATGACGGTGCTGGACTGGCTGCTCGACTCCGACCCGGCGTTGCGCTGGCAGGTGCTGCGCGACCTGAACGACCCGCCGCCTGAGGCGGTCGCCGCGGAGCGGGCACGCGTCGCGACCGAGGGGTGGGGCGCGCAGTTGCTCGCGTTGCGCGCCGACGACGGGCAGTGGGCGGGCGGCGCATGCTTCCCGGCGGACTTCCGCGGCGACTTCTCCCAAGGCCAGCCGTGGACCTCGACCTTCCCCACGTTGTCGTTGCTGCAGGAATTCGGCGTCGACCCGAATGCGCAAGCTGTCCTCGACACGGTTGCCTTGGTGCGCAAGAACTGCCGATGGGAGCACGCGGGGCAGCCCTTCTTCGCCGGCGAGGTCGAACCGTGCATCAACGGGCGGACCGTTGCGATCGGCGCCTACTTCGGTGAGGACGTCGATAGCATCGTCGCCCGGTTGCTCGGGGAGCAGCTCGAAGACGGCGGCTGGAACTGCGAGACCGAGAATGGATCGGTGCGCTCGTCGTTCGCGACCACGATCTGCGTGCTCGAGGGGTTGCTTCAGCACGAGCAGGTGACCGGTGGTTCGGCGCCGGCGGTCGCCGCACGCCGCCGAGGGCAGGAGTACCTGCTCGACCGCCGGCTGTTCCGTCGGCTGAGCACCGGCGAGGTTGTCGACCCGGACTGGCTGCGTTTCTCCTTCCCGACCTGGTGGCACTACGACGTGCTGTGGGCCCTGGACTTCTTCCGGGCCGTGGGAGGCACGCCGGATCCGCGACTGACCGAAGCGATCGACGTGCTGCGATCGAAACAGCAGCCCGACGGCACCTGGCTCCTGGAGCACACCCACCCCGGCGCCGTGCACTTCTCGATGGAGGACGGCGACGGACGACCCAGTCGCTGGAATACGCTCCGCGCGCTCCGGGTCCTGAACTGGTACGACGCAAGCCGCTGAGAATGGTGGCGCGCGACATGACCTCGCAATGGCGCTCCACACCGTTCTCCCAGGTGCCGAAGCGGGTGGAGTCGATCCAGAAGTGGTCGTCGAGCGGCGGGCTGCGCATCTGCGAGCGCGACCGCCGTCCCGCCGCGGCCATAGTGCGAACGCAACGTCCGGCTGCTGCGCGTCGACTGTTTCGCCGGCAACGACGGCGCACTCGTGCGCTTCTACGAGCGGTGCGGATATACGAAGACCGAGACCTTCACCGTCGGAGAGTGGCCGGGACAGGTGCTGGAGCGAC
>DASXJE010000258.1 GCA_036497565.1 Mycobacteriales bacterium | reverse complement strand
TACGAGGTCGAGGAGGGACGCGGGTTCATCAAGCTGCGGCCGCTCCAGCTGGTCGTCACCCTGGTCCTGGTCCTGCTGCTCGCCGTCGTCCTGCTCGCACTGGCGCTGACCGGCCCGATCGCGGGCAAGGTCGGATCGGCCGTCGGCGCCGGATCGGCCGCCGTCACGGCCTGGAACATCGCCAAGTGGCCGGTGCTATTGCTCGTGGTGATCGCGATGATCGCCGTGCTCTACTACGCCGCGCCCAACGCGAAGCTCGGCGGCTTCAAGAAGGTCCTCCCCGGCACCGCTCTCGCCGTCATCGTGTGGCTCGTCGCCTCGGCCGGATTCGCGTTCTTCGTGGCCAACTTCGGCTCATACAGCAAGACCTACGGCGCGCTCGGTGGCGTGATCGTCTTCCTGGTCTGGCTGTGGCTGACCAACCTGGCGATCCTCTTCGGCGCCGAGCTCAACGCCGAGCTGGAACGCAGCCGGCAACTCGACCGCGGCGAGCCCGGTGCCGAGCGTGAGCTCCAGGTCGAGGAGCGCTCCCGGCCCAAGCCGAGCAAGAGGTCTCGCACCGCGTAGGACCTCCCGCCCGCCACCGCCCGTCCGTCTCCGATCGCCGCCCGCCGCCCGCGCTTCCATGATCGTGATCGGATTCCGTCGGCGTTTCGCGGCTTTTTCCGATCACGATCATGGGGCGGGGCGAGGGCGGGGGCGGGGGCGGGGCGGGGGGGCGAGCGACCCCACTCTCCTGCTCCATGATCAAGAGGGGATTCGCTCGGCGTTTCGTAGCGAAATCCCCTCTTGATCATGGAGGGGTGGCATGGGTAGGTCGCCCGGCCGTCGGTGGCCGGCGACCGCCCGGCGCTGACGATTACGCCGCCGGAAGACCCGGAACGACCCGATCGGGTGGCCTTGCCCGCTGCCGTGAGCGTCGTTTTCCCAAAAGCCGACCATTTCGATAGGCTTGATGTACAACTAGGTCTGCGGGGGGACCTACCGCCTGCATGCAGCGATCAGGGAGAAGTACATGAAGGCAGTGAGTTCCCGCCGGCTGGTGGCTGCCGTCGGCATCGCGGCCGTAGCGGCGGTCACAGCCGCCGGCTGCAGCGTCAATGGCGCATCAGCGCAGGGCAGTAAGAACCTCGCTCTGGTCGCTTATTCGACGCCACAGGAGGCATATTCCAAGCTCATCCCGGCGTTCCAGGCGACCAGCGCCGGCAAGGGCGTGACGTTCTCGCAGTCCTATGGAGCATCCGGTTCCCAGTCCCGCGCGGTGATCGCCGGGCTGAAGGCCGATGTGGTCGAGATGTCGCTTACGCCGGATGTCACCAAGCTGGTCAAGGCCGGCATCGTGCCCTCGAACTGGAACGCCAACCAGTACCACGGCATCATCACCGACTCGGTCGCGACGCTGGTCGTGCGCAAGGGCAACCCGAAGCACATCAAGGACTGGAGCGACCTGGTCAAGCCGGGCATCAAGGTCGTGACGCCCAACCCGTTCAGCTCCGGCTCCGCGCAGTGGAACATCATGGCCGCCTACGGTTCGCAGATCAAAGAGGGCAAGACGCCGGCCCAGGCGCTCTCCTACCTCAACCAGCTGTTCCACCACGTGGTCGCCCAGGACAAGAGCGGTCGCGACGCACTGAACAACTTCACCAGCGGTACCGGTGACGTCCTGATCAGCTACGAGAACGAGGCGATCGCCGCGCAGCAGGCCGGCAAGTCGGTCGACTACGTGACCCCGTCGCACACGATCCTGATCGAGAACCCGCTGGCAGCGACCAAGGGCGCTCCCTCCGCGGCGACGGCGTTCGTGAAGTACCTCTACACCGCGCCGGCGCAGAAGATCTTCGCGTCGAAGGGCTACCGGCCGGTCGTCAAGGCCGACCTCGACTCGAGCAAGTTCCCGACTCCGAGTGGCCTGTTCACCATCAACGACCTCGGCGGATGGCCGCAGGTGCAGAAGACGTTCTTCGACCCGACGAACGGCAAGATGGTGGCCATTGAGAAGAGCGTGGGAGTTTCCACAAGTGGCAACTGACACCCTGAGCACGCGGCGGTTCAGCCGCCGGGCGGCGGGTACTCGTACCCACCGCCCGGCGCTGGCCGGCGTGCTCAGCTCCGCTTACCTGTCGATCGTCGTCCTGCTTCCGATCGCGGCGTTGGTCGCGACCGCGGCGACCGGCAGCTTCTTCAGCTCGATCACGCAGCCCGAGGGGCTCTCGGCGTTGAAGTTCACCGTCGTCATCTCCTTGATCGTCGCGGTGATCGACTCCATCACCGGCCTCGCCATCGCATGGGTGCTGGTCCGGGACGATTTCCCGGGGAAGAAGTTCGTCAACGCACTGATCGACCTGCCGTTCGCACTCCCGACCATCGTCGCGGGGCTCACCCTGCTCGCGCTGTACGGCAAGGACAGTCCGGTCGGCATCGACGTGTCGTCCACCAGGATCGGCGTGCTGCTCGCGCTGCTCTTCGTGACGCTTCCGTTCGTCGTCCGGGCCGTGCAGCCCGTGCTCGGCGAGCTCGAGCGCGACGTCGAGGAGGCCGCCGCGTCGCTCGGTGCGAAGCCGTTCACGGTCTTCCGCCGGGTGATCCTGCCCAGCCTGCGCTCGGCGATCCTGTCCGGTGCCGGGCTCGCGTTCGCCCGGTCGTTGGGCGAGTTCGGCGCGATCATCCTGATCTCGGGCAACCTGCCCTACAAGACCGAGATGGCGTCGGTCTTCATCTTCAACCAGCTGGAGAACGGCAACCAGGCCGGTGCCGCCGCGGTGTCCGTGGTGCTGCTCGTCGCCTCGTTCCTGCTCCTGCTCGGGCTCCGTGCACTGGCCAATCGAGGGAGGCGTCGTGAAGGGTAAGTTCGCCGTCCGATTCGGTGCCCTCGGTTATCTCGCGCTGCTGCTCCTGCTGCCGATCGCTCTCGTGGTCTGGCGCACCTTCGAGCACGGCCTCAAGCCGGTCATCGACACCCTCACCTCGCCGGCGGCCGTGCACGCGTTCTGGCTGACGATGTTGATGGCCGCCGTCGCCGTACCCCTCAACACCCTCTTCGGCGTCGCTTGCGCCTACACCCTCGTCCGCCGAAGGTTCCGTGGCCGCAGCGTCTTGAGCGTCATCGTCGACCTGCCCTTCGCGGTGTCGCCGGTGGTCCTCGGACTCGCGCTCTATGCGCTGTACGGACGGACCGGCTGGCTGGGCCCGTGGTTGTCCGAGCACGGCCTCCAGGTGATCTTCTCGATCCCCGGCATGATCCTCGCCACCGTGTTCGCCTCGCTGCCGTTTGTGGTCCGCGAGGTCGTCCCCGTGCTCCAGGAGATCGGTACCGACCAGGAACAGGCCTCCTCGACCCTCGGAGCGTCCGGTCGGCAGACCTTCCTGCGCATCACCCTGCCGGCCATCCGATGGGGCATCGCTTACGGCGTCGTGCTGACCACGGCGCGGGCGCTGGGCGAATTCGGTGCGGTCAGCGTCGTGTCCGGAAACCTGATCGGTCAGACGCAGACGCTGCCGCTCTACGTCGAGAACCGCTACGACAATTTCGACCTCTCCGGCGCCTACACCGCGTCGTTCCTGCTCGCCGCGATCGCGGTGATCGTGCTGCTTTTGATGACCAGGCTCAACCGCTCGAAGGAGACGAAGTAATGGCGATCGAAGCAGTCGGCGTCACCAAACGGTTCGGCGACTTCGTCGCACTCGACGAGGTCACCGTGTCGGTGCCCGACGGGTCCCTGACCGCCCTGCTCGGCCCGAGCGGCGGCGGCAAGTCGACCCTGCTGCGCATCATCGCCGGGCTGGAACAGCCCGACACCGGGCACATCATGCTCGACGACGCCGACGTCACCAAGCGACCGGCCCGGCAGCGCGGCATCGGCTTCGTCTTCCAGCACTACGCGGCGTTCAAGCACATGAGTGTGTGGCAGAACGTCGCGTTCGGTCTGTCCATCCGGCACACGCCGAAGGCGGAGATCAAGGAGCGGGTGTCCGAGCTGCTCGAGTTGGTGCACCTCGACGGCTTCGCCGACCGCATGCCGGCCAACCTTTCCGGTGGGCAGCGGCAGCGGATGGCCCTGGCCCGCGCGCTCGCGGTCCAGCCGCGGGTGCTGCTGCTCGACGAACCGTTCGGCGCACTCGACACCAAGGTGCGGTCCGAGCTACGGGACTGGCTGCGCCACCTGCACGCCGAGATGCACGTGACGACTGTGTTCGTCACGCACGACCAGGAAGAGGCGATGGAGCTCGCCGAGCAGATCGTGGTGGTCAACCACGGCCGCGTCGAGCAGGCCGGCACCCCCGACCAGGTCTACGACGACCCGGCCAACGCGTTCGTCATGGGCTTCGTGGGAGCGATCACCCGGATCGGCGACAACTACGTCCGCCCGCACGACATCGAGATCGTCCGCACGGCGGAGCTCGACACCCACCGGGCGACCGTGGACCGGCTGACGTGGCTGGGGTTCCAGACCCGGGCCGAGGTGCTGCTGAGCGACGGTCAGCGGGTCACGGTCAACCTGACCCGCGCGCACGCCGACGAGATCAACCTGCGCGACGGCGATGTGGTGCACCTCAAGCTCCGGCGGGCGCGTCAGTTTCCGGCCGCCGCCCCCGAGCCAGAAGAAGAGCTCACCCTCACCGGGTGACCCACCCGCTCAGCGCTGAAGAGCGCGCCGCAGCCGGTCCTCTTCGACCCGGTAGTAGCCATGCACGGAGCCGTCGACGAGGACCACCGGAATCAGCTCGCCGTACTCCGCGGTCAGCTCCCGGTCACCGTCGATGGCGATCTCCTCGACCGGGGTGCCCAGCGGGCCCGCGATGCGCTCCAGCTCGGCGCGGACGCTGTCACACAGGTGGCAGCCGGCCCGGGTCACCAGCGTGATGCGGTGGTCTGTTGGCGGCACCTGAGGAGCCTACGACGCCCTGTCCTCGGCGTCGTCATCGGCGTCGTCCTCGACATCGCGCAGGGCTGCCGTGCGCACCTTTCCGATGACCGAGTGCGGCAGCTGGTCGACGAACTGCACCTGGGTCGGACACTTGAACCGGGCGAGTGAGCGCGCGCACCAGGCCCGCACGTCGTCGGCGTCCAACGTTGCCCCGGGCCGGCGTACGACGAAGGCCTTGACCGCCTCGCCGGTGTATTCGTGCGGTGTCGCGACGACCGCGGCTTCGCTCACCGCGGGATGCCTCATCAGCACGAGCTCGACCTCGGCCGGATAGACGTTGAAGCCGCTCACGATGATCAGGTCCTTGCGCCGGCCGACGAGGTAGAGGTCGCCGTCGTCGTCGGGGTAGGCCACATCGCCGGTGGCGAACCAGCCGTCCTCGGTCGGACCGCCGTGACCGTCCGGCCAGTAGCCGGAGAACAGGTTCGGACCGCGCACGACGATCTCACCCGGATCGTCCTCCTCGACCGGTTCGCCCTGCTCGTCGCGGAGTTCCAGCGTCACACCAGGGATTGCCCGGCCCACCGACAGCGGCTTACGCACCTCGCTCATCAACGTGCTGGTGAGCACCGGGGCCGTCTCCGTGAGGCCGTATCCCTCCTGCACCACCACCGAGGTCAGCTGCTCCAGCCGCTCCAGGGTCGGAGCCGACAGCGGAGCCGCTCCGGACAGCGCCAGTCGGACGTGGGCGAACGCCGCGGTGACCGCCCGCGGATCGTCGTGACGCGCCCAGGCGACATACATCGGTGGCGCGCCGACAACGTTGGTCACTCGATGACGCGTCATCACCTCGAGCGTCGCGGCCGCGTCGAAGCGGTCGATCAGCACCCCGGTCGCCCCGGCGTGGGCAAGCATTCCCAGCCCGGGACCGAGACCGTAGATGTGGAACATCGGCAGGACGAGCAGCACCACCTCGCCGGGCCGGAGCACGCTGGGCGTGATCTGCGCGCACTGGTCGAGATTCGCCAGCAGTGCCCGGTGGGTCAGCATCGCGCCCCGCGGTCGGCCGCTCGTGCCGCTGGTGTAGACGAGGACCGCGAGATCGTCGTCTCCGCCCGACGTGGTCGGCGGATCCGCGGGTGCGTCCGCCAGCAGCTCGGTCAGGGTGCGCGCGCCGTCCGGGCCGCTCGGCGCGGCGACCACCAGGTGGTCGATATCGAGCCCCTGCGCAAATCCGATGGCGGCCACCGACGAGGTCACCAGCAGCCGGGCGCCGGAGTCGGCGATCAACGTCGTGAGTTCGGGTTCGGTGTATCCGGTGTTCGCCGGTACGACGACCAAGCCGGCCCGAAGGGCGCCGAAGAAGGTGACCGGGAATTCGACGACGTTGCCGAGTTGGATCGCCACCCGGTCTCCCCTAGCCAGTCCGAGGCCTGCGAATGCGGCGGCGGCGCGATCGATGCGCGCGTCCAACTCGGCCCAGCTGAGGACGTCGCCGCCGGCGATCAGAGCGGCTCGTCCGGGATCGCGACTCGCCGCGCGACCCACCAGGTCCGCGAGGTTGGCCATGTCGGCAGTGTGGCACAGCAGCCACAAAGAGACCGCCGGTGATCGGCGGACCGACGTGGGCCCGAAAGTGCCGACGCGACCGGCAATTTGACCGAATAACGCCGAAGGGGCGAAGGGAGCTTGCACTCAGAGCCTTGTTCCCCTGCGCCGGGCCGCGTTCTGTTGCACGCTTGATGAAGCAACGTTTCGTCTGCATGGCCAGGGTCGAAACGAGCGCGTATGTCAACGGGGACCGAGGGTGGTCGGGGGGTGGGCGCAGTGGCAGTGATTCTCGCCCGCTGCCAGACCTGCGGACCGGTGCGGGTGGACATCCGTACCGCCGTTCTTGTTTTCATTCCGCAGGGGCGGCTACGCCGCTCGCGCTACACCTTCCGGTGCCCCGGTTGCGGACAGGTCCGGCTACGGACGGACCTGAACGCGACGGATACGGCCCGCCTGCTCGAGGAGGGCGCCGGCTACGTCGCGGCCGAACCGCCCGAGGAATTCTTCGACTCGGTACGGACCAAGCCGGACCCGTTCTCCAACGCCCAGGTCGAGATTCTCGCCACGACGATGAACGAGCTCACATTCCTTGCCCGCACGGCAGAAGAGGAGTGACTGGGCGCTCGATCGAGATTCCTAATCACTACTTGTGATCCGCGTGTGACAGGTAGTGTCCAAGTGGTCGGACGGTCCGGAACACTCGGGTCGTACCGCACAACGGGGGCAGGGTGAGAAATGTGCTGTGGCTCGGTTTGGTGACCCCTCTGATGCTCTTGGGCTTCCTCCTGGCGATGCACTCAATCGAGCAGCGCGTCTTCCCGTCGACGGGGCCCGGCACCGACCCGCGGACTCCGCAGCTGAGGACCGATGCACCGCAACTCGGGCTTTCGCCGGTAGCGCCGGGCGGCGACCTGATCGGTCTGGCGATGACGCCGGACACCGGCCCGCTGGTCAGTGCACAATAGCCTTCAGCCCCACCAGCGCGAGTCCGAAGCAGGCGGCCAGCGTCGCGCTCAAGAGCAGGCTCGCACCGGTCGATCCACTCCGCCGGCCGGCGACCCATCCCAGCCAGAACAGCACGACCGTCGTCACGCTCAGGGCGATCGTCACGGCGAGACTCAGATCGGCCCCGCAGAGGCCGGCCACGATGAGCACCACGAGCGGCACATAGGACGCCTGCACCATCGGCCATCGCTCGGTGAAGTGGCTGCGCAGCCGAGCAAACGACTGAACAGCTGGCTTGTTCATCCGCTCGGCAAGGAGCGCGGAATAGGCCTCTGCGGCCCAGTACACCAGCACGGTGACCAGCACGGAGACACATACCGCGAGGAACGATTCCTCCTCGCCCGCGGCGGCCGTGACCGAGGCGCTGACGATCGTTCCGTAGATAGCGGCCGGGGCCGCCCGTGCCGTGACGACGCCGCGCAGGTGTCGGTACCACCGGGTGCGGCGCGGCGCAGTCGCGGCACCCGAATCCGCGTCGGCCGCGCCGGTTTTGCCCTGCTCAGCCATGTTCACCGTTCGAGTGTGGCGCCCCAGCACGCCGCTCGTGGCGCGACATCCCGCTCAGTTGTTGGGCGACGTCGCACCTGCCTGCGGCGCGACGCCGACGGCGGTGTTGCCGTTGCCCGGGGCCACGCCGCCTCCGTTGGTTGACCCGACCGGCTGCATCCGCGCCTCGACGCCGGTCATGGCCGCCCGGAACCCCGGGATCTGGTCCTTCGCCTGGTCGTAGGACGCCGGCATCAATCCGCTCGCACGATCCAGCGCCGCGTCGAGGTTGATCGCGGCATTGATGAGCGCGAGATGGGTGAACGCCTGCGGGAAGTTGCCGAGCTGCTCGCCGGTGATCCCGATCTCCTCGGCGAAGAGGCCGAGGTGGTTGGCGTAGGTGAACATCTTCTCGAAGGTCAGCCGGGCAACCTCCAGCCGGTTCGACCGGGTCAACGCGTCGACGTACCAGAACGTGCAGATCGAAAAGGTGCCCTCCGAGCCCTGCAGGCCGTCCGGCGACGCGGACGGGTCGTAGCGGTAGACCAGGCTGTCAGAAACCAGTTCGCCGTCCATCGCGTCCAGAGTGGACAACCACTTCGGGTCGGTGGGTGCGATGAATCCCACCGCAGGCATGAGCAACAGCGACGCATCGAGGACGTCGGTGCGGTAGTGCTGCACGAACGCCTTGCGCTTCTCGCTCCAGCCGCGGCTGTGGATCTGGCGGTAGATCTCGTCGCGTTCTGAGGTCCAGCGCGCGACGTCGCCGGGCCAGCCGTGCATGTTCGCCAGGCGGATCGCCCGGTCGAAGGCCACCCACGACATCAGCCGTCCGTAGGTGAAGTCCTGGGCCCCGCCGCGGGTCTCCCAGATCCCGGCGTCGGGTTGGTCCCAGTGCTCGCACAGCCAGTTCAGCATGCCGCTGAGCTCGGCCCACCCCCGACTGCCGATGACCCCACTCTGTTCGTCGGCGAGGAAGAGGCAGCCGAGCGCCTCGCCGAAGATGTCCAGCTGCAGTTGGTCGGCCGCACCGTTGCCGAGCCGGACCGGCTTGGAGCCGCGGTATCCCTCGAAATCCTTGACGATCGTCTCGACCAGGTCCGAGGAGCCGTCCACCCGGTACATGATCTTCAGGGGCCGCTCGCCTTCGCCGGACTCCTCCCCGATCCGATCGCTCAGCCAGTCGGTGAATGCCCGTGCCTCGTCGGTGTATCCGAGACCCAGCAGTGCCTGCACCGAGAACGACGCATCCCGCACCCAGGTGTAGCGGTAGTCCCAGTTGCGCTCCCCGCCCACCTGCTCGGGCAGTCCCGCGGTCGGCGCCGCGACGAGACCACCGCTCGGTGCATAGGTCATGAGCTTCAACGTCATGGCCGAGCGCGCCACCTGCTCGCGCCAGCGACCGCGGTAGGTCGACTTGCCCAACCAGTCACGCCAGTAGCGGGCGGTGTCCCAGAAGAGTTTGAACACCTCGGCCGGGTTGGGCCGGTGCGCCGGCTGCTCGGCCTCGGATTCGAGGATCATGCCCCGGACCTCGCCGGACTTGAGGGTGTCCTCCGCCCGGACGTCGCGTCCGTCCTGGTGCAGCGATACGCCGGTGTGCAGCGTGAACTTCGAACCACCTGCCCGGAAGACCGCGCCCCCATCGGTGATCTCGACGTCGTGCTCGAGCCGGCCGAAGTCGAATCGCGGAGCACATTCGAATCCGAAGCGCATCTCCCCGCGCACCACCCGGACCACCCGGACGAGGCGGTGATTGTCGCTCGCGTGCTCCTCGTCGCTGATCGGCATGAAGTCGATGACCTCGCCGACCCCGTCCGCCGACATGAAGCGGGTCACCAGCAGGGCGGTGTCGGGCAGGTAGAGCTGCTTGCTCACGTAGTCGGTGTTCACCGGGGCGATCCGGAACCGGCCACCCTTCTCCCTGTCCAGCAGCGACGCGAAGACGCTCGGCGAGTCGAAGCGCGGCGAGCAGAACCAGTCGATCTCGCCGTCGGTCGTTACCAGCGCCGCCGTGTGCAGGTCACCGATGAGCCCGTGGTCAGCGATGAGCGGGTAGTCAGCCATGGCCTGCCTTCCGTTGCGGTTTCCCTGAGCGTCGCCCGACCCGCGGGGGCCTCGAATCACCCAGACGGGGTGAAGAACCTGCGGACCACACGGGTGGCGCCTGTTTCCCCGCTCCGGTTTCGCCGCTCTGGCGCCGCCCGAGGGGCCGGAGAGGTATGAAAGAGCAGGACGCACGGTGAGGAGGGCCTGTGGTCAGCGCCGTCCCGGTCCAGCCTGGTCTCCCCGTCGACGCGGGCATCCCATCGCGCCCCGCCGGATCCCCGCCGGACGTCCGGCTCGACCGGTTCACCGCCGACGCGGATCCGCTGCCGACCGGCGCCGGGCTGCTTGCCCCGTGGCAGCGCCGCCGCCTGCGCACGCTCTACGACTACGTGGGCCTCGTCCGGAGCGTCCCGGACCGGCCGGCCGTCCTGCAGGCCGACCTCCTCGACGCGCTGGAGGACGACCTCGACCGCAAGCATCCGCGCAACCCGACGATCGCCCGGACCCGTCGGCTGGCCAAGAGCCGCGGGCTGCCCACCACCTGGCTGCATCAGCTGATCTCCGCGGCCCGGCAGGACCGGCTGATCACCCACTACTCCTGCTTCGACGATCTGCTCGGCTACTGCCGACTCTCGGGGTCACCGCTGGCGCAACTCACCCTCGGTGCCCTCGGCGACGACGATCCCGGTAACGGCGATCTCGCCGCCACCGTGGGCAGTGCGGCCCGGTTGCTCGATCTGTCGAGCCGGGTCTGCGTCGATGCCGACCGCGGCCGGGTCTACCTGCCGCAGGACGAACTCAGCACCCGACGGCTGCGCGACGACGAACTCACCGCCCGCCCCGCCCTTGCGGCAACGCGGGCGGCGGTCGAGGCGCAGGCACACCGGGCCTACTACCTGCTGGCCAGCGCGGCTCCGCGCCTGGCGGATCTGTCCTGGCCGGCGCGCATCGCTCTGACCGGCATGGTCACCGACGCGCTGACCCTGCACCACGCGATGCGGGCGGAGCGGTACGACACCACCGGCTGGCCGTTCGTCCCGCCGCGGCCCGATCGCATCCGGGCATTCGCGACCGGCCTCACCCGCCCGCACCGACTGGCCGGCTTCGCCGATTGAGCACGCCGCGGACCGATCGGTTACCGTCGCGGTGCCCTACTGCCGGTGACACCCGAGGAGGATCGGCGCCGTGTGGCCGCTCTCACGCCGTGCCCGCGACGGCCGGGCAGTGCGTGCGGTGCTCGCGGGCGAGGCCGCCGCGGCGGCCGCCGAGGTCGACGTCGCCGCCGCCGTACCGATCGATCCCACCGCGGCGGCGTTCTTCGACGTCGACAACACGATGATCATGGGCTCGTCGATCTATTACTTCGCCCGCGGCCTGGCCGCCCGCAAGTTCTTCGATACCCGCGACCTCGCGGCGTTCGCCTGGCAGCAGGTGAAGTTCCGGATCGGCGGCCGGGAGAGCACCGGAGACATGCTCCAGGCGCGGGAGGCGGCGCTGGCCTTCGTCGCCGGCAAGCGGGTCGACGAGATCGTCCGGCACGCCGAGGACATCTACGACGACCTGATGGCGGAGCGGATCTGGTCCGGCACCCGCGCGCTCGCCCAGGCGCATCTCGACGTGGGCCAGCGGGTCTGGCTGGTCACGGCGACCCCGGTCGAGTTGGCGTCCGTGATCGCCCACCGGCTCGGATTCACCGGCGCCCTCGGCACCGCGGCCGAGGTGCGCGACGGCGTCTACACCGGGCACCTGGTCGGTGAACCGCTGCACGGGCCGGCCAAGGCGGAGGCCGTGCGGGCGCTGGCCGAGCGTGAGCACCTGGACCTCACCCGCTGCGCGGCGTACAGCGACTCGGTCAACGACCTGCCGATGCTGTCGCTGGTCGGCCGCCCGGTCGCGGTCAATCCCGATTCGGTGCTGCGGGCCAAGGCGCGGACGGCCGGTTGGGAGATCCGGGATTTCCGCACCGGCCGCAAGGCCGCCAAGGTGGGCGTGCCGTCGGCCCTCGGCGTCGGCGCGCTCACCGGCGCCGCGGTCACGGTTGCGGTACGCCGCCGCCGGTCGACCGGCGCCGTGACCGCCGGGCTGCAGCGCGTACCGCGCCCGCGCATACCGACCCGATGAGCGACCCGGTCACCACGTCACCGGGGTAGTGCACGCCGGTGTGGACCCGGGAGTAGGCGACCGCAGTGGCGAGCACGAGCAGCGGGAAGGACAGCAGCGGAAGTTCGTCGCCGGCCGCGACCGCGAACGCGAAGGCGGAGGCGGAGTGACCCGACGGGAACGACGTCGAGTCCGGCATCCGGACCTGGCGGGCCGTCGGGACGCCGGCGGCGAGCCGATCCGGACGGGACCGGGGACGCAGTCGCTTCGCCCCGATGTTGACGGTCGCCGAGGCGAGTCCGATCGACGCGAGGCCGAGCACGGCCGACCGCCTACCGTGCCGGCCGAAGATGGCCAGCCCACCGGCCACGCCCAGCCACAGCCGGGAGTAGTTCGCCGCGTTGGACAGTCGGCCCAGGGCGACGTCGAGGGTCGGCGTGGGGGTGGCCGCGATGGCGCGATAGACGGCGAGGTCGAGCGCGTCGAGTTCGCGCAACACGTCCTTCATCCCCGGCTGCCACGCCCCGTGCTGAGCGCGAGCCGGCCCAGGCGGGACCAGGACATCGGCGGCCGGATGGGTATTACCCCCGGCCGGTTCCGGGGCACCCGGACCCGCAGGGCCCCCGCGCTGATCGTGCAGCGCACGGGGGTCGGCAGCACCAGTGCCTCGCCGTCGACACCGACGGGTATCTCGGCGCGGTCGGCGTCGACCGTGACCTCGCGGGTCTGCAGCGTGGTCAGTCCGCGCCGGTGGCGGGCAGCGACCATCGCGGCCACCTGGGCGGCGTTCTCCACCCTGATCCCGATCAGGCCGAGCACGCCCTGGTCGAGCCGCGCACGCCGGCCGAGGCCGGCGATGTCGCCGGTCTCGTAGGGGTTGTTGCTCACCAGCAACGCCTGCGGCGCCTCGATGGTCAGCTCCTTCGTGTGCGCCACCAGTCGCGGCCCCTTCTCACCGGTGAGCAGATCGGGAAGCATCTGCAGCGTCGTCCCGGTCTTGTCGTCGCGGTACGCCGGGCTCTGCACCACCGCAGCGTAAGCGCCGAACGACGCGTTGTTGACGAACGTGCGGTCGCCGATGCGGCCGAGGTCGATCCGCAGTTCGACCCCGTCGCGCAGGGCGTCCAGGCATCGCGCCGGGTCGTCCCGGTCCAGTCCGAGGTCGAGGGCGAAGTGGTTGCGGGTGCCGGCCGAGATGACCATGAAGGGAACGCCACTCTCGCTGGCGACTCCCGCAACCAGGGCCTGGGTCCCGTCTCCCCCCGCGACCCCGAGCAGGTCTGCTCCGTCGGCGACCGCCTGGCGGGCCAGGGCCGCGACGTCGAGCCGCCCCGGTCCGGCCAGCAGGGTCACGTCGGCGCCCATCGCCCGGGCCCGCTCCTCGAGGCCGAACTTCACGACCTTCCCGCCACCGGAACGCGGATTCATGATCAGGAACGGGTGCGCCGGTGCCGGCACCTCGTACTCGTGCACGACGTCGCGCTCGACGGACGCGGCCAGTGCGGTCCGGCCGGAGAAGACCGAGACCACCCACAGGCCGATGGTCACCAGGATCACCCAGATCAGCCCGCTCCCGGCGTAGAGCACCAGGATGATCACCGGGGCCGCGACGACGAGCACGAGGGCGAGCGCGCGCAGGAGACCGCGGGTGGTCAGGAACCACCAGATCGCCGCGAAGCAGACCGCCGCACCCGCCGCACCGGCCAGCCCGGCGGCGATGGCCTTGAAGCCGGCGAATGCGATGAGCACGGCCAACGCGCCCGCGGCGCTCAGGAACGACAGGCGGGCGAGCCAAGGTTGCCACGTTTTCGGTGGCTGGGCCGCCGGTGCCGGCGGGGTCTGCACCGTCGCGGTCATCCTCGGCCTCCCCGGCCGCCGCGGCGCGTGGGCCCGCGCCGTGAACGGCTCTGCCTCAGTGTCCCTGTCCGACACCGCCCGCGGGTGGCTCTTGACCGGGCTGGGTGCCGACCAGTCCACCGAACGCCGACCGGCGGCGCAGCAGCAGCCGGTAGAGGGTCTCCTGAATGGTCTCGCGGACCTGGTCGGTGAGGTTGAAGACCAGCATCGGGTCGTCTGCGGCGCCGGACCCGAAGTCCGCGGTCTCGATCGGCGCACCGAACTCGATCAGCCACTTCGACGGCAGCGGGACCGCGCCCAGCGCACCGAGCCAGGGAAAGGTCGGCGTCAGCGGGAAGTAGGGCAGGCCGAGCAGGCGCGCCAGCGTCTTGGCGTTGCCGAGCATCGGATGGATCTCTTCGGCGCCGACGATCGAGCACGGCACGATCGGGACACCGGTGCGCAGTGCGGTGCTGACGAAACCGCCACGGCCGAAGCGTTGGAGCTTGTATCGCTCCGAGAACGGCTTCCCGATCCCCTTGAAGCCCTCCGGCCAGACCCCGACGAGTTCCCCGCAGCGCAGCAGCCGCTCGGTGTCGAGCTGACAGGCGAGCGTATTGCCGGCCTTGCGGGCGATCTCCCCGACGACGGGCATGCGGAAGACCAGGTCCGCGCCGAGCATCCGCAGGTGGCGATGCTCGGGATGATGATCGTGTACGGCGACCGCGGTCATCACCGCGTCCCACGCGATCCCGCCGGAGTGGTTGGCGACGACCAGCGCACCGCCCTCGGCGGGCACGTGCTCGACGCCGCTCACCTCCACCCGGAACCACCGCTCGAAGATCGGTCGCAGCAGCGGAAGCACGGCGTGGTCGGTCAGGTCGGCGTCGAAGCCGAACTCGTCGATCCGGTAGTCGCCGGTGATGCGGCGCCGGAGGAACGCGAGCCCGTCGGCCAGCCGCTCCTCCCACTCCGACCCGGCGTCGGCGGACGGTTCCCCCGACGGCTCGTTCGACTCGTTCGAGTCGTTCGGACCGTTCGGCTCGGGCGGCTCGAGCGGATCGCCGCCGTGCAACGGAACGACCCTGGCGTCAGGCACCGGCAGTCTCCCGTCCGGTCAGCAATCCGTAGACGCGCCGCTCGGCCGCCTCGACGAGGCGGGAATCGACGATCCCGACCAGTCCGCGGCCGCGGACGAAGTCGTCGAAGGCCTGCACCGTGCTGAAGCGCGGGCGGTAACCGAATTCCTCGCGCAGTCGCGCCGTGTCGACGACGCGGCCGAAGTTCAACAGTCGCGTCTGCTCGGGTGATACGTCGATCCGTCCGGTGTGCCGGAGCAACCGGGCGACGCCACTCACCGCCGGCGACGGGATCGGGAGCTCGATCCGCCCCGCCCGGCGGATCGCCTGTGACAGCGACACCACGCCATTCCCCGCGACGTTGACGGTGCCCGGTCGGTCGGTCCGCGCGGCCAAACGCAGCACCTCGACCGCGTCGTCCTCGTGCAGGAACTGCAGCCGCGGGTCGAAGCCGAGCACGGTGGGCACGACCGGGAGCGCGAAGTATCGGGTGACGGCGGTGTCGACCGTCGGCCCCACAAGATTGGCGAACCGTAGCTGGCTCACGGTGACATCGGGGCGCCGTCGACCGAACCCGCGCACGTAGCCCTCGATCTCGATCGAGTCCTTGGCGTAGCCGACCCGGGGCAGCGACGGTGGTTCGGCCTCCTCGGTGAACATCGCCGGATCGCTCGAACTCGAGCCGTAGACTGCCGTGCTCGACATGACCACGAATCGTCGCACCTGCGGCGACTTCTGGCAGGCAGCGAGCAGTTGCATGGTGCCGATGACGTTCATCTCGGCCATCGTCGCCCGGCCGCCGACGGCCATCGGCGCGGCGGAGATCGAGAGGTGGACCACCGTGTCGACCGCCGCCGCCGCGATCACCTTCGCGATCAGCGGGTTGCGGATGTCGGCCCGGACGAACTCGACCCGACCGAGCCGGGACCGGGCCGGCGGAACGGTGTCCACCCCGATCACCCGGTCGACGCCGGGGTCCTCGGCCAGAGTGCTCGCCAGGCGCAGGCCCAGTTCACCGCTGATTCCCGTCACCAGCACGACCGACGACATGCGCTCTCTCCTACGCCGTACCGGCGCTCGGTGGCCAGTCGACGACCTTTACCTTCTCCGTCGGTCCGGGCAGGGCCCCCTGCGGCACGCGGGAGAGCACCATCGGGTCGCCCGGTTTGGCACCGAGAGTGAGGTCGGCCCGGCCCATGGTCGTCAGGACCGTGATCGCACGGAACGAGTCCTCGTAGACGAAGGTTCGGCCGGCCGCCACGTCACCGAAGTTGAGGGTGAACAGCACCTGCATCGCCTTACCGCCGTAGCGGAGCTCCACCGTGTCGCCCAGGGCGATTCCCGACGCCTCCAGGTCGGCGCGGGCGATGTTGAGCTGCAGGTTGCCGAAGTGGTCGACCATCTCCACGGTGCCGTGCACATGATCGCCGTGCACGAACGGCGCCCGCGGGTGCAAGGCGACGAGATCGGAGGGCTCGATCCGGTCTCCGACCTCTTCGAGGTCGAGGCCCGCGGCCAGATGGGCCGCGACGGGCGCGAAAACGTCGCGGCCGCGGAAGCTGCGGGCCGGCTTGGGGTGCCACAGCGCGGAGTTGGTGAGCTCCCGTGCGGCGGTGACCCCGCCCAGGTCCGACCAGGACAGCGAGGACACACCGTTGTCCGGGCACACGAACGTCGACCCGTTGCCACAGCGGATCGCCACCGGCCGGACCATGCCGGGCCGGAGGGGATCAACGAGCGCCAGATGGACGCCGGCCGGCAGCCAGGGCAGGGCCTCGTGGAGCAGGCGCGCACCGATACCGACGCTCTGAGCGGGAACCTGATGACAGACATCGATCACCCGGGCCTGCGGGGCGATGCCGGCCATGACGCCCTTGCAGACGCCGACGAGGTGATCGTCGAGCCCGTAGTCGGAGAGGAAGGTCACCCACGGCATCGTGACCGCAGCGTCGGACGCTGCCGCACTCGGCATTGCCTACCTCCGAAGCCTCGGTGACCCGTCGACGTCGACGGGCCCGCCACGCGCGGTGGGCTACTTCTTGTTGCGCCGCGCCACTCGGGTGCGCTTGAGCAGCTTGCGATGCTTCTTCTTCGCCATCCGTTTGCGACGCTTCTTGATGACCGAGCCCACGGCAACTCCAGCTGGTAAGAATGTGGCCGGCTCAGCCTACCCGTAGGACGGCACCACCGGTTACCGCGCTCAGGTCCGCCGGACCACGAGGGCGGTCGCCATCGCCGCGATGCCCTCACCCCGGCCGGTGAGCCCGAGCCCGTCGCTGGTGGTCGCCGTGAGCGTGACGGGCGCGCCGAGCGCCTCGGACAGCACGGCCTCCGCCTCGGCCCGCCGGGCCGAGATCTTGGGGGCGTTGGCGATCACCTGTACGGCGGCATTGCCGACGACCCAGCCGGCGTCACGCAGCCGGATCGCGGCCTCGGTCAGCAGCGCGGCCCCCGAGGCGTCGGCCCAGCCCGGCTCGGCCGTGCCGAAGATCTGGCCGAGATCGCCGAGACCGGCCGCGGAGAGCACCGCGTCGCAGATCGCGTGGGCGGCGACGTCGCCGTCGGAGTGCCCGACGCACCCGGGCACGCCCGGCCAGAGCAGACCCGCCAGCCAGCACGGCCGGTCCGGCTGCACCGGATGTATGTCGACGCCCACCCCCACGCGGGGCATGTCGGTCACGACCGGGACCGCCCGGTCGCCCGCACGTCGTCGCCGGAGATGGTGCGCACCGGCACGCCGAGCCGCCCGAACAGGGTGATCTCGTCGTCGTCCTCGCCCGGGGCGGCACCGGCCACCGCCTCGGCAAGCGCTTCCCGAGCGAAGCCCTGCGGGGTCTGGACCACACGCAGGGCCGATCTGTCCACAGTGGACAGCAGTTCGCCCGAATCGCCGACCCGCTTCACCGTGTCGGCCAGCGGCGACACCGGGACGACCGCCCACGCTCCCGCGCGCACGGCGGCCACGATTGCGGTGACGACCTCAGGCGGCGCCGGCACCCGGTCGTCGGTCTGGATAAGGACGACCTCAGTCTGCGGCGGCAGCGCAGCCAACGCCCTGCTCATCGATTGCCGGCGGGTCGGTCCGGGCTCGACGAGGACGACGTCGCCGGAGGTCCGGAACGGTTGCGCGGCGGCCTCGATCGGATCGGTGCCGACCCGGGGCAGGGTGACGACCACCAGCGTGTCGACCGTCGTCGCCGATATCGGCCGGGCGGTCTCGCCCGGAGCAGGACAGTCCGATTCGAGCACGATCACCGCGACGCTCATCGTGGATGAGACACGGTATCTGTCGTCCCGGAGTGGGCGAAGGGTCGCGGTCGCGCCGCCGTCAGGAGGCGAGAACCTCGTCGAGCAGCACCTCGGCCTTGTCTTCATTCGTGCCTTCGGCGAGCGCGAGCTCACTGACGAGGATCTGGCGGGCCTTGGAGAGCATCCGCTTTTCTCCGGCGGACAGGCCGCGCTCCCTGTCCCGGCGCCAGAGGTCACGCACGACCTCGGCGACCTTGTTGACGTCGCCGGAGGCGAGCTTCTCGAGGTTCGCTTTGTAGCGGCGGGACCAGTTGGTGGGCTCTTCGGTGTGCGGCGCACGCAGCACCTCGAATACTCTGTCCAGCCCCTCTTGCCCCACGACGTCGCGGACGCCCACCACTTCGGCGTTATCAGCCGGTACGCGGACGGTGAGATCGCCCTGCGCGACCTTCAGAACGAGGTAGATCTTTTCCTCGCCCTTGATGACGCGAGTCTCGATGGCTTCGATGAGGGCTGCCCCGTGATGCGGGTAGACCACGGTTTCGCCGACGTTGAACACCATGTGTGACTAACCCCTTTCGCTGAATCAAGGATAGCACGATCGGGGGACATCCTCGACGGCGGGAGACTGCAAAACCGCAGGTCAGAGGGCACATCCGGGGGCGTATGGGTATTGACAACCGGCGGGTCGGCGCACTCAGCAAAGGCATGCTCGGGGCAAAGTTTCTGCGATATCCGGCCTGGCGTGGCGGCCCCGAAAGGCGCAGGCTAGACACGTGGGCTTCGACGAGCAGGGTCACTCGGGCGCCGACGGTTCGCCGTCGGAGTGGCAACCCGGAGACCAGCCCGACGGTGCGCCCATGGTCGTCCCGGACGACATCAGCGAGCTCGATGCCGATATCCGCGCGTGGCGCCGGGAGCAGCGCACCGCCCACCGCCGGACCGCGCTCGACCGGGTCTTCCTCCGCGGCCGGTTCGGGCTGATGATGCCGCTCGTGCTGGGCTTTCTCCTGCTCGCCGCCGTATCGAGCGTCGTCACCCTGATCGTCTCCTCACCCCCGCCCCAGCGGCCCGGTGCGCTGCCACTGGCCCGCCCCTCGGCCGGCTCCGGCCGGGTCGGCGGGCTGGTGCCCGACGTGACCACCCGCGATGCCCTCGGCGCCGCGCAGTCGCTGCGGGCGATTCGCCCGGCGGTGCTGCTGTTGGCCCCCGCCGGATGCGCCTGCGACTCCGCCATCCGGTCGTTGGCCACGTCGGCCGAGCACAACCGACTCCGGCTCACCGTCGTCGGTGACCGGCGTCCCGCGCTGCCCGACGAGGTGTCGGCCTCGCTCGCCGTCAGTCGCAGCGAGCCGACCGGTCGACTGCTGCGGAGCTTCCGCGCCACGGAACGGCCGGTCACCGTGCTGGTCCGGGCCGACGGAGTCATCGACCGGATCCTGCGCCGGATCCCCGGCGCGGGGATGCTCGACAACGAGATCGCCGTGCTGTCGGCCTACGTCCCCCGCTGACCGTCCATAGTGGACAGTGAAACGGCGGCTCGCCGCCCCCCGCTGCGCCGCAGGGTCATCGCCCTCGCCCTCGCCTGTCACCTTGCTCCTACCGTCGCGGTGACGGCGGTGTCGGCCGCGCTCGCCGTCACCATCGGCCGTGGTCCGGCCGGCACCGTGGCCGTGGCGGCCGCCGTACTGGCCGGACAGCTGACGATCGGATGGACCAACGACTATCTCGATCGCGGCCGCGACGCCGCGGTCGGCCGGCGGGACAAGCCGCTGACGCGCGGCGACATCACCCCGGCCACCGTGCGGGGTGCGGCGATCGTCGCCGCCGTGGCGGTCGTCCCCCTGTCCCTGCTCTCCGGCGTCATCGCCGCGGCGCTGCACCTGATGGCGGTCGCGTCCGGGCTGACCTACGACCGGTGGCTGAAGTCGACGGCCGTGTCGGTGTTGCCCTTCGTCGTGTCGTTCGGCCTGCTGCCGGCCTTCGTGGTCGCCGGCCTGCCCGGCCATCCGGCGCCGCCGGCCTGGGTCGTTGCGGCCGGGGCGCTGCTCGGAGCGGCGGCGCACTTCGCCAACGTGCTCCCCGATCTCGACGACGACGCACGCACGGGCGTACGCGGTCTGCCGCACCGGCTGGGCGCGATGCCGTCGCGCATCGTCACAGTCGTGCTGTTGACGGCCGCCTGTCTGACCCTGGGCTTCGCACCGCCGGGCCCGGTCCGCCCGGGCCAGGTCATCGGTGTCGTCGCCGCGCTGATCGTCGGGGTGTCCGGACTCGTGATCGGGCGGCGGCCGGGGTCGCGGGCCGCCTTCTACGCCGTCATGGTGGCGGCCGCCATCGACGTCGCACTGCTGCTGGCCGCCGGGCACGATGTCCCCGCCGTCGTCGGGTGACCCGGCCGGTCTAGGCTGTCGCACGTCGCGCACCGCCCGAGGAGGACCCGCCGCCGTGAGCCGCCCGATTGCCGCGCGCCGCGGCAGCCGTGTCTCCCCACGCCGTCTCGCCGCCGTGGCCTTCGCCGCGGTCGGCATTCTGCTCGTCTCGGCGTGCTCGTCGGGCCAGATCGCCGAGACGGCAGAAGAAGTCCCCGCCGTCGACGGTGCGTCCGCGTCGGTCGGCAGCATCGACCTGCGCGACGTGACGTTGGCCTACCCGTCGACCGGCTTCTATCCCGCCGGGTCGAAGGCTCCGCTCCAACTGGCCATCATCAACACCTCGACCCGGCCCGACGTCCTGGTCGGCGTACACAGCCCGGATGCCCGCACCGCGGTCGGCACGACCGGAACAGCTCCCACGTCCGCGGTGACCGGCACCGGCACGGTCCGGTTGCCGATCGGGCCGCAGGAGACCCTGCTCGTCGGCCGCCGCCCGTCGCTGACGCTGGTGGGCCTGACCGCGCGGCTGCGCCCCGGCCGGACGATCCCGGTGACCCTCCGGTTCGCCCGCGCGGGCGCCGTGACCATTCCGGTGCCGATCGCGACGCCGCAAACCCCGTTGCCCCAGCGCGGCGGCGGCTGAACACCCGAGGTTGTCCGACCCGCGCCCTAGGGTGTCGCCTGTGATCGAGCCAACGGTCGAGCCGACGAGAAGCAGTCCGGTGCCGAGCCGGCGGGGCGGAGCGTGAGCGCCGCCCGGACGCGCGAGCGACCGGCCTACCGGTGCACCGAGTGCGGTCAGTCCGTGCCGCGCTGGGTCGGCCGATGCCCGGAGTGCCAGCAATGGGGCTCCGTCGCCGAGGTCGGCGCGCTGCGCGCCGGCCTGGCCCAGGTCGACGCCGGTCCGGTGACCGCGCCCGCCCGACCGATCGCGGAGATCGACGTCGAGGCGGCCCGGGCCCGGCCGACCGGCGTGAGCGAGCTCGACCGGGTGCTCGGCGGTGGTCTGGTGCCGGGGGCCGTCGTACTCCTCGCCGGTGAGCCGGGGGTCGGCAAGTCCACCTTGCTGCTCGAAGTCGCCCACCGCTACGCCGACCGCGCCGACCGTCCCGCCCTCGTCATCACCGGCGAGGAGTCGGCCGCCCAGGTGCGGTTGCGGGCCGAGCGCACCGGCGCACTCAATCCGGCGCTGTTCCTCGCGGCCGAGACCGATCTGGCCGCAGTGATCTCCCATGTCGACCAGGTGTCCCCCGGCCTGCTGATCGTCGACTCCGTGCAGACCATCTCCTCGGCGGCGGTCGACGGGACCGCCGGCGGGGTCACCCAGGTGCGGGCGGTGGCCGCGGCGCTGATCGCCCTGGCCAAGGAGCGCGGGATCGCCACCGTTCTGGTCGGTCACGTGACCAAGGACGGGGCGATCGCCGGCCCCCGGCTGCTCGAGCACCTCGTCGACGTCGTCCTCTCCTTCGACGGCGAGCGGCACTCGACGCTGCGGCTGCTCCGCGCCGTCAAGAACCGCTACGGGCCGGCCGACGAGGTCGGCTGCTTCGAGCTCGGTGACTCCGGGATCGTCGGAATCCCCGACCCGTCCGGGCTCTTCCTGTCCCGGCGCGACGAGGCGGTCGCCGGCACCTGCGTCACGGTCAGCGTCGAGGGGCGCCGACCACTGATGGTCGAGGTGCAGAGCCTGGTCGCCGCGTCGACCCTGGCGACGCCGCGGCGGGCGGTGTCGGGTCTGGACTCGGCGCGGGTCGCGATGATCCTCGCGGTGCTCGAGCGTCGCGCCGACATCCCCGTCGGCAAGGCCGACGTCTATACCGCGACCATCGGCGGCGTCCGGGTGTCCGAGCCGGCCGGTGATCTTGCGATCGCGCTGGCGGTGGCCTCGGCCCAACGGGACTTTCCGCTGGCCACGGGCCTCGTCGCGCTCGGAGAGCTCGGCCTGGCCGGTGACATCCGCCGGGTCGGTGGGGTCGGCCGGCGCCTGACGGAGGCCGCCCGGCTGGGCTTCACCCTGGCGATGGTCCCCGCCGGGCAGCGCGAAGACGTTCCCGGGATGCGGATCCGCGAGGTCACCGACCTCAGATCGGCGCTGGCGGCGCTGGCGGCGCTGCGCGGCCAGGCCATTCCGATGCGCCGCCCGGCCTGACAGCACTCCTTACGCGACGCGAACACGGTCGTGTTCGTCCCGGAGGCGGAATCGCCCTGCGCGCGCCCGTAGACTGACTGCGGCAAGTAGACAACTCTGCGTACATATCGGCATCAAGACCACCGGGAGAGGCCGTGCCCACGTCGGACCGCGACGAGAAGCTGCGGTCGACCCTCGCGCTCGTCGCACCCGGCACCGGTCTGCGGGACGGCCTCGAGCGCATTCTGCGCGGCAACACCGGCGCCTTGATCCTGCTCGGCTACGACCGGGTGGTGGAGCCGTTGTGTACCGGCGGCTTCGAGCTCGACGTCGAATTCTCCGGCAACCGCGTCCGCGAGCTGGCCAAGATGGACGGCGCCGTGGTGCTGTCCTCCGACTGCGCCCGGATTCTGCGGGCCGCGGTGCACCTGATGCCGGATCCGTCGATCCCGACCGACGAGTCCGGCACCCGGCACCGGACCGCCGAGCGGACCGCGGTGCAGACCAGCTTCCCGGTGATCTCGGTGAGCCAGTCGATGCGGATCATCAGTCTCTACGTCGACGGCCGGCGCTACGTCCTCGACAACTCCGCCGCCGTGCTGTCCCGCGCACACCAGGCGCTCGCGACGCTCGAGCGCTACAAGCTGCGGTTGGACGAGGTCGCCGGCACGCTCTCCGCGCTCGAGATCGAGGATCTGGTCACCCTCCGGGACGCGATGAGCGTCAGCCAGCGGCTGGAGATGGTGCGCCGGATCGCGGACGAGATCGAGGGCTACGTCGTCGAGCTCGGTGTCGACGGGCGGCTGCTCGCGCTCCAGCTCGACGAGCTCATGGCGGGGGTCAACGCCGACCGGGAGCTCATCGTCCGCGACTACGTTCCGAGCGGGCGGCGGAGCCGGTCGACCGAAGAGGTGCTGGCCGATCTCAGTGCGCTGTCGGCGACCGAGCTGATCGACCTCACCCTGGTGGCGAAGGCGACCGGCTACCCGCCGACTTCGGAGGCGTTGGACAACGCGGTGAGCCCGCGCGGCTACCGGCTGCTCGCCAAGGTCCCGCGGCTGCCCACCACGGTCATCGACCGGATCATCGACCACTTCAAGGGCCTGCAGAAGCTGCTCGCCGCCTCGGTGGAGGACCTGCAGGCCGTCGACGGCGTCGGCGAGTCGCGGGCCCGCAGCATCCGGGAGGGGCTGTCCCGGCTGGCCGAGTCGAGCATCCTGGAGCGCTACGTGTGAGCAGCGCCGGCCTGGCCGACGCCGCGATCGACTGGTACGACGGGCACGCCCGGGACCTGCCCTGGCGGAACGCTGGCGTCGGTGGCTGGGCGGTGCTGGTCAGCGAGGTGATGCTCCAGCAGACCCCGGTCGCGCGGGTGCTCCCGGCGTACGAGGCGTGGCTCGCCCGCTGGCCCACCCCGGCCGACCTCGCCGCCGAGCCCGTGGGCGAGGCGGTCCGGATGTGGGGCCGCCTGGGCTATCCGCGGCGTGCGCTGCGGCTGCACGAGTGCGCGACCGCCCTCGTCGCCGAACACGCCGGTCGGGTGCCGAGCGACCCCGAGGCACTGCGTGCGCTGCCCGGAGTCGGGGCCTACACCGCCAACGCCGTCGCGGCCTTCGCCTTCGGCCGGCGGGTGCCGGTGGTCGACACCAACGTGCGCCGGCTTGTCGCCCGGTCCGTGCTCGGCGTCGCCGACACCGCCGCGAGCACCGCTCGCGACCACGCCGCGGTCGAGGCGCTGCTGCCGGTCGAGCCGGCGCGGGCGGCGCGGACGTCGGTGGCATTCATGGAGTTGGGGGCGCTGGTCTGCACGGCCCGGGCGCCGCGCTGCCCGGCCTGTCCGCTGCGTGACGTCTGCGCCTGGCGGCTGGCCGACTGCCCGCCGTACGACGGGCCGGTCCGCACCCCGCAACGGTTCGCCGGCACCGACCGGCAGGTCCGCGGGCTGCTGCTCGAGGTGGTGCGCGACGCCGATCGACCGGTGCCGGGCGATCAACTCGACGCGGTCTGGCATGACTCCGGACAGCGCGCCCGGGCGCTGGCCGGACTGGTCGACGACGGACTTCTCGACCCGCTGCCTGACGGCCGCTACGCGCTACCCGGACACCGCTGAGGCCCCCCCGACAGAAACGATCCCGCCCCGCGGCGGCCGGATCGGCCACCCGCGGGGCGGGATCGTCATGCGGTCGTGCTTGGTGCCGTCGGGCTACTCCCCGGCGGTGCCGCCGGTGTCACCGGCGGTTCGGGCGACTCCGACCGGCGGTGCGTCGGGCACCGCAGCCGGCTTCGCCTCGCCGCGGAAGGTGAACTTCGTGTCGGCACCCTCTCCCTCGGCGTCGACCAGCACGATCTGACCGGCCGACAGCTCGCCGTAGAGGATCTTCTCGGAGAGCTGGTCCTCGATCTCGCGCTGGATGGTGCGACGCAACGGCCGGGCACCGAGCACCGGGTCGAAGCCACGCTCGGCGAGCAGTTCCTTCGCCTTCGTGGTCAGCTCCAGACCCATGTCCTTGTTGCGCAGCTGCGTGTCGACGCGGGTCAGCATCAGATCGACGATCTCGACGATCTCGAGCTTCGAGAGCTGGTGGAAGACGATCATGTCGTCGATGCGGTTGAGGAACTCCGGCCGGAAGTGCTGCTTGAGCTCGTCGTTGACGCGCTGCTTCATCCGGTCGTAGTCGGTCTTCGCCTGGTCACTGCCCGACTGGAACCCGAGGCTGACGGCCTTGGTGATGTCGCGGGTGCCCAGGTTGGTGGTCATGATCAGGACAGTGTTCTTGAAGTCGACGATCCGGCCCTGGCCGTCGGTCAGCCGGCCGTCCTCCAGCACCTGCAGCAGCGTGTTGAAGACGTCGGCGTGGGCCTTCTCGATCTCGTCGAAGAGCACCACCGAGAACGGCTTGCGCCGCACCTTCTCGGTCAGCTGACCACCCTCGTCGTATCCGACGTAGCCGGGGGGTGCCCCGACCAGCCGCGACACGGTGTAGCGGTCGTGGAACTCGCTCATGTCGAGCTGGATCAGCGCGTCCTCGTCACCGAACAGGAACTCGGCGAGCGCCTTGGACAGCTCGGACTTCCCGACGCCGGACGGGCCGGCGAAGATGAACGAACCGCCGGGACGCTTCGGGTCCTTCAGACCGGCCCGGGTACGCCGGATGGCCTGCGAGACCGCCTTGATGGCCTGCTCCTGGCCGACGATCCGCTTGTGCAGCTCGTCCTCCATGCGCAGCAGCCGGGAGGTCTCCTCCTCGGTGAGCTTGAAGACGGGGATTCCGGTCCAGGTCGCCAGGACCTCGGCGATCTGCTCGTCGTCCACCTCGGCGACGACGTCCATGTCGCCGGCCTTCCACTCCTTCTCCCGCTGCGCCTTCTCGCCGAGCAGCTGCTTCTCCTTGTCGCGCAGCGACGCGGCCTTCTCGAAGTCCTGCGCGTCGATCGCGCTCTCCTTCTCCCGGCGCACGTCACCGATCCGCTCGTCGAACTCCCGCAGGTCCGGCGGCGCGGTCATCCGGCGGATCCGCATCCGCGACCCTGCCTCGTCGATCAGGTCGATCGCCTTGTCGGGCAGGAAGCGGTCGGAGATGTAGCGGTCGGCCAGCGAGGCCGCGGCGACCAGGGCGGCGTCGGTTATCGACACCCGGTGGTGCGCCTCGTAGCGGTCGCGCAGGCCCTTGAGGATCTCGATGGTGTGCGCCAGCGAGGGCTCGCCGACCTGGATCGGCTGGAAGCGCCGCTCGAGCGCCGCGTCCTTCTCCAGGTGCTTGCGGTACTCGTCCAGCGTGGTGGCACCGATGGTCTGCAGCTCGCCGCGGGCCAGCATCGGCTTGAGGATGCTGGCGGCGTCGATCGCGCCTTCGGCGGCACCGGCCCCGACGAGGGTGTGGATCTCGTCGATGAACAGGATGATGTCGCCGCGGGTGCGGATCTCCTTGAGGACCTTCTTCAGCCGCTCCTCGAAGTCACCGCGGTAGCGCGAGCCGGCGACCAGGGCGCCGAGGTCGAGGGTGTAGAGCTGCTTG